>JBGSSZ010000360.1:0-1531 GCA_041736785.1 Limnoglobus sp. | reverse complement strand
CGCCGAAGAAATCGATTGGGCTGTTGACCAGTTAGCGAGCGTGCTGGCCGAGGCAGGCTCATAATCGGCTAAATCCGCGACGCAGGAGGCGCCCATGACGGCCCCATCGATCTCCCTGACCGAACAGATGCTGCGTCGACGGCCCGTCATCGGAGCACCCGTCGCACACGGTGCCTCCGACCATCTCAAACGCACGATCGGCACCTTCCAGCTCACGATGTTCGGCGTCGGTGCCACCGTGGGCACCGGCATCTTCTTCGTGCTGTCGGTCGCAGTCCCCGGCGCCGGGCCTGCCGTGGTGGTCTCATTCATCATCGCGGGCATCGCCGCAGGGCTGGCCGCCATCTGCTACGCCGAACTGGCCTCGGCGGTACCGGTTTCGGGCTCGACGTACTCCTACGCCTACACCACACTCGGCGAATTCGTGGCCATGGGCGTCGCCGCCTGTCTGCTGCTCGAGTACGGCGTGTCGATCGCCGCGGTGGCAGTGGGCTGGAGCGGTTACCTCAACAAGCTGCTGGACAACCTGTTCGGCGTCCAGATACCCCAAGTACTGACAGCGGCGCCGTGGGACTCCGATCCCGGTTGGCTCAACCTGCCCGCGATTGTGCTCATCGTGATGTGCGCGCTGCTGCTGATCCGCGGGGCCAGCGAGTCGGCCGCGGTCAACACGGTCATGGTGGTGATCAAGCTCGGAGTCCTGGCCATGTTCGCGATCATCGCGTTCACCGCCTTCCAGGCCGACCGGTTCGCCGACTTCGCTCCTTTCGGGGTCGCGGGCATCGGCTCGGCGGCCGGCACGATCTTCTTCTCTTACATCGGACTTGACGCCGTCTCGACTGCCGGTGACGAGGTCAAGGACCCTCAGCGCACGATGCCCAAAGCGATCATCGCGGCACTGCTGATCGTCACTACCGTCTACGTTCTGGTCGCCGTCGCCGCCCTGGGCACCCAACCCTGGCAGGAATTCGAGAACCAGGAGGAGGCGGGCCTGGCCACCATCCTGGACAACGTGACCGGAAGCACCTGGGCCAGTACCGTTCTCGCCGCCGGTGCGGTGATCTCGATCTTCTCGGTGACGCTGGTGGTGATGTACGGCCAGACCCGAATCCTATTCGCGATGGGCCGCGACGGCCTGCTGCCGGCCCGGTTCGCCAAGGTCAACCCGAAAACCATGACGCCGGTGGGCAACACCGTCATCGTCGCGGTGATCGTCTCGATCCTCGCCGGGTTGGTCCCCCTGGACAAGCTGGCCGACATGGTGTCGATCGGCACCCTGGTGGCGTTCATGATTGTCTCACTCGGGGTGATCATCCTTCGCGTTCGCGAACCCGATCTGCCCCGCGGGTTCAAGGTGCCGGGCTATCCCGTCACACCGGTGCTGGCGATCCTGGCGTGCGGCTACATCCTCTACAGCCTGCACTGGTACACCTGGATCGCGTTCAGTGCGTGGGTGGCGGTCGCGTTGATCTACTACTTGGTGTGGAGCCGGCATCACAGCGCGTTGAACGACGGCGGTGACGGCGTGATC
>JBGSSZ010000344.1:0-3716 GCA_041736785.1 Limnoglobus sp. | reverse complement strand
CACCACCGCCGCCACCGTAGCCTCCGCCACCACCGCCGGAGCGGGGACGCTCTTCGCGGGGCTTGGCTTCGTTGACGGTCAGCTTGCGGCCGCCAAAGTCAGCGCCGTTCATGCCTTGCACGGCTGCGTCAGCGCCGTCGCTCATTTCCACGAACCCGAAGCCGCGGCTGCGACCGGTCTCGCGATCCGAGATGATTTGTGCCTTGACCACGGTCCCGAACTGACCAAAGGCCTGAGCCAGGTCGTCCGACGTGGTGTCGAAGGGCAGATTGCCCACATACAGATTCGTCGCCATGCTAAAACCCCTCCCGCGGACCGAGTGTTAACGGCCTCGCGATCGACTAAAAGCGGCTGCGCACGGATTGTCCGCGTCAGCCCGGAAGGAGGGCGAACGATACACCGGATGGCCAATACAGCTCAGTGAGCAGCAGCCCGGCAAACCAGCTTGGCGAGTCGAGGGTGTCAGCAGTAGAAGTGAATCTTCCAGAGCAGTTTCCGTCAGTCGCAGCCAGAGCGGAGTCATTCGATCCGTTCGTCTCTTCCAATCGCCGCGGGGCCACCCCGCAGCACCGGGAAGTATAATCGCGTCCCGGCGAAAAGATAGTCCATTCTTGAAAATTCTTCATTTTATTCAAAAACTGCGCCAGGCGTCGGATCATACTCCACCCGCCCGTCGGGCCAGAAATGCACCCGGCCCGGCTTCCACTTGATGTAGTCCACGGGCCGCCCCTCCACCACATCGATCATCGCCTGAGCGATGTTGAAGTCCGCCAGCACGCGCAGGCCGACGTAGGAGGTCGTGAGCCTCGGGTTGATCTCGATGGCATAGTCCTCGCTGCCGTCAGCGGCGTCTCCGAGGATCAGATCGACGCCGACGTAGCCGCGGAGACCGGGTATGCAATCGACGGCTTGGCGACCTAGTGCGATGGCACGCGCTTCTAGATGGCACGCAATCGGCAACTGTCCGCCCAGATAATGAAAATGACCATCATTGCTGATCATTTGATATGTCGGGCAGAGTGGAATGGTTTGCCTCGAGCTTAAGAGGAAAGCGATGCTTGCAGCCCTGCCTCGTACGTATTGTTGTGCGATCCATTCTGATCGACGATTTTCCATCGCCCAGGACCATTCTTCATGATTGCTGATCAGCCGAATATCAGTCGAGCCGGCTCCGTTGCTGGGTTTGATAATGAATGGATAATTGCCTGGCCACCGATGTATAAATTCGCGTGTGTCAGGTGTGGATACCTCATGGTTCATCCAATGATGACAAAGCCTCAACTTGTCAGATGTCAGCTCGATCGCCGGCAGCTTGGAAAGTAATACTCGAGAACCTTCTTCAAGAAAATGGTACAGGATACTTGTGAGCGGATCTGGTTCTGGAGCCAGAATAAAGATCCAGTCTGCGAGCCGCGAATTATCTTCAAGTATGTGCCCACTGCTGAGAAAATCCGATTCGATTGCGTCACGCATTGCCCGGCCTTCACGGTACATGCTGTGTTCTTGCGAGTCGACGTCCTTTCCAATGCCAAGACTTGTGAAATACTCATAAGTATGTATTTTCATGTCGAGCCTTTATGTCATCTTGACCAGATTGCTCAGCATCATCACCTGCACAGCGGGGGTCTCCAACGCTCCGAACACCGATGTGCCCGCGACGAACACGTTGGCTCCGGCCACGGCTGCGGGGACGATCGTGGTCTCATCCACGCCACCGTCAATCTCCAATTCGCACTTCGGGTTGATCGCGTTGATCCACTCGCGAAGCTGCACCAGCCGTGGGTTGCAGGCTTCGATGTATTTCTGGCCGCCGAAGCCGGGGAAGACGGTCATGCACAGTGCCAGATCGATCTCCGCAAGCCAGGGCTTCACCTTCTGAATGTCGAAGTCGGGATTGAACGCGAGACCGACGCCTTTGCCCAAGCCGCGGAGTTTCTCGATGAGCGGCCGTGGATCTGGCATCACTTCGAGGTGAAAAATGATCGAATCGCAGCCGGCCTTCACAAAGCCGTCGACGAACTTCGCGGGATCGGTCACCATCAGATGCACTTCGAGCGGCAACTTGGTCACAGGCCGCAGGCTCTTGACCACGCAGGAGCCCATGCTCAGATTCGGCACGAAGTGGCCGTCCATGACATCGACGTGGATGCGGCTCGCGCCGCCGGACTCTGAGGCTTTCACCTCGTCGCCGAGCCGGGAAAAGTCAGCCGCAAGAATGGATGGAGCAATCATAAAGAGAGTATAGCCAAAACTGTGCTGATCTGCGTTTCATCGGCGTTCATCTGCGGCGTGTTCCGAATTCAGGAACACATCCATCTGCTGGCCGACGTAGAGGTTGCGGCCTTCGAGATCGATTGCGTAGAGCACTTGCAGGACGCGGGTATCCACGCGCTCCGTGGGTGCGCCGGTGAGTTGGCGTTTGGGGATGACATAGGGCTCGACGCGCACGAACTTGATTTTGAAGCGGGCGTTTTCGTTGCCGCGGGGTTGGGCGACGCCGGGGAGATTGGGGCGGAAGCGAGGAATATCGTTTTCATCGATATCGACGCGGACATAGAGTTGTCCGACGTTTCCGAGCACGATGAGCGCCTGCCCGGCGGTCGTGCCGACATATTCGCCGGGCCGCACGTTGACCTGGAGTACGCGGTATTCCGTGTTGGCGTTGCCGGTCCACTTGAGTCGGGGTGCGTTGACGGTGAGCCGGGTGATTTCGGTTTTGGTCTGGGCGAGGCTCGCGGCGGCTTGTGCGACGACAGACTTCGAGATGAGCTTGTCGTATTCCCATGTCCCGGCTTTCATGAGTGCCAATTCCGCGAGCGCTTTTTCGAGTTGGGCTTTCGCGATCTCCACGCCCTGCTCGCGGCGGGTGAGTTCGTCCTCCGACGCGGCACCCGAACTGATCCGCTTCAGCCGCTCGTACTGCTTCTTCTGGTCTTCAAGGGTCGCCTCCGCCTCCGACACTTTCGCCACCAGTGGGGGAAGTTCCTCCGGTCGCGGCAGTTGGCCGAGCTTTTCAAGTTGGGCTTTCGCGTTGGCGAGATTGGCTTCGCGGATCTGGGCCTCGGCCTGAAACTGCCTCCCGTCGAGCCGGAAGAGCGGATCGCCGGGCTTCACGGTGTCGCCGACCTTCACCATCACCTGCTCGACGATCCCTGGCAGATTGGTGCCGATCGCAAGGTTCTCCGTCTCGGGTTCGACAATGCCGGCACCCGCGAGTTGCTTGGCGAACGGTGACTCAGCCGGCTCCACCGGCGGCACCGCCTCGGGCGACTTCTGGCTCGCTTTCGTCATCTGCAATATCGCAAACGTCAGCGTCGCCAAAGCGATCAAAGGAAGGATGTATCGTGTCAGCATGACGACTCCTCAAAACAAATATCAATGATGATCCGCGTTCAGTGTGTTGGATTTCAATTCAACGTCAGTGATTTTACCATCGGCCATGTTCACGATGCGATCGCCGAAATCGTAGACGCGGCTATCGTGTGTGACCACGATCACGGCTCGATCCGGCTGCACGGCCACCTGGCGAATCAACTGCATCACGGTGCGGCCCGATGCGGCATCAAGTGCCGCGGTCGGCTCATCGCAGACCAGCAATCGCGGCTCGTGCACCAGGGCCCGGGCAATCGCCACGCGCTGCTGCTGGCCGCCGGAGAGCGTGTGGGGATACGCTTTCAGCTTGTCGTGCAGCCCGACGGCATCCATGATTTCAGATC
>JBGSSZ010000339.1:0-2212 GCA_041736785.1 Limnoglobus sp. | reverse complement strand
GGATCGTGGCCGGCGGGCCCTCCAGCGGCGGACCGGACCTCGCGGCGGATCCGCACAAAATCCCAGCGATTATCGCGAGCAGACAACGCGGGGCCATGGCGAAACCTTCCTCCCCCACCCGGGGTATGCACTGTGCGCAGTCGGGCCAATTGCTGGAAGTAGCATTGCCAACCCGCGAGCGTAAAGCCCAAAATTGGCTGGATCATAAGATAACACCACCCTCTGGAGTATTTCGAATGAAGCGATGGTTCCTGATGACCGTACTCAGCGCCGGACTGCTTGCCCCCACCTGGGCCGACGATCCGAAGCCCAATCCGTTCCGCGGTGGCGAGGCTCCGGCCAAGTCCGCAGACAAAGACAAGACCAAGGACAAGGCCGACGACGATGCTGCAACCGATGTCGCCCGCGTGGCGCACATGAAGATCAAGGGCGATCTCGGCGAGTCCCCGGTGCCGGAAGAGTCCCTGTTCGGCACGCCGCCTGAGAACCTCGCGGGGAAGATTGTCCGCATTCAGAAAGCCGCCAAAGACGACCGCATCAAAGCCCTCTACCTGCAGATCGAGGATTTCGACGCCGGATTCGGCAAGCTCAACGAGCTGCGCCAAGCCATCAATGAGTTCAAGAAGACCGGCAAGAAAGTCTTTGCGTACGGCGAGGAACTCACCGCGAAAGGTTATCTCCTCGCTCTCAACGCCGACAAGATCATGCTCCCCGAAAGCGGCGGCATCATCCTCACCGGTATGCGGGCGGAAGTCACCTTCTACAAAAACGCGCTCGAACTCGTGCACCTTAAAGTCGATGTCGCCAAAGTCGGCAACTACAAGAGCGCCGTCGAGCCCTTCCTCCGCGACACCATGAGCGAAGCCAACCGCGAGCAGATCAAGGCGATGCTCGACGACAACTTCGACAACGAGATCATCAAGCCGATTATCGCAGGGCGACCCGCGAAGAAGTTCACCGCCAAGCAAGTGGAAGAGATCATCGACCAGGGTCCGTTTATGGCCCGCAAGGCCGTGGAACTCGGGCTGATCGACGGCCTCGCCTATGACGATCAGTTTGAGTCGTACATGGCCAAGACGCTCGGTGCGAAAAAAGTGAAAGTCGACCGCAACTACGCGAAGCCGCAGGCGGCGAAGATGGATTTGAGCAATCCGTTTGCGATGCTGGAAATGCTGGGCGGCTCGAAGAAGCCAAAGGAAAGCACCGAGCCGAAGATCGCCGTGATCTACGCCGTCGGCAGCATCACCAGCGGCAAGAGCGGCAGCGGGAACCCACTCATGGGCGGCGAAAGCGTCGGCTCGGAGACCATCGTCGAAGCGATCCGCAAGGCTGAAAAGGACGACACCGTCAAAGCCATCGTGCTCCGCATCGACAGCCCCGGCGGCTCGGCTCTCGCCAGCGATGTCATGTGGCGCGAACTGAAAATCTGCAAAAAGCCCGTCGTGGCCAGCATGGGCGACGTCGCCGCCAGCGGTGGATACTACATCGCAATGCCCTGCAAGAAGATCATCGCTGAGCCCGGCACCATCACCGGCTCCATTGGTGTGTTCGGCATGAAGATCGTCACCGGCGGACTCGAAGAGTGGGGCGGCATGAAGACCCAGGTCGTCAGCCGCGGTAAGAACAGCGGCATTATGTCCACCACCTTCCCCTGGACCGAATCCGAGAAGAAAGCCATGGAGGAGACGGTCGACGAAATCTACGAGCAGTTCACGAGCAAAGCCCTGGCGGGACGCATCGCCGCGGGGAAGAAGACGATGACGATTGAAGAGTTGAAGAAGCTCGCCGGTGGCCGTGTCTGGACGGGTCGTCAGGCTCTGGAAAACGGTCTCGTCGACCAGCTTGGCACGCTCGACGACGCCATCGCCGAAGCCAAGGAACTGGCCGGTATTGATCGCTCGAAGAAGATGGAGATCCTGCCGCTGCCCAAGACCTCAAGCTTCTTCGAGAAGCTGCTCGAAGGCGAGGCGGATCTCCCCTTCGGCTCGATGCAGATCGAGATGCTGAAGAAGCTCCCCGGCGGCGCCAAGGCCCTCAAGATGCTCACGCCGATCCTGTCCACACAAAAGGACAGGGTGAAGATGTTCGTGCCGTTCCACATCGAGTTCAAGTAACGTCTTCGGCTTTTACGAGCCGGAAGCGTCAGCGACGGGTGCAGTTCTTATCATGGCACTGCACCCATCGCTGCCGCTTCCGGCTCACGTCGTTATTT
>JBGSSZ010000334.1:0-1676 GCA_041736785.1 Limnoglobus sp. | reverse complement strand
GCCATCAGGCGGCGCACCGGCGGCACCGCGTACCGCCAGATGATCCAGACGATGACCAGGAAGCCGACGAGCTGGCCGATGAAGGTTGACATGCCCCTACCGTCCCGGCGCTGACGCCGACGTACTGGAAACCTCGACACCGAGGACTCGGCTGGCCAGATTGGCCGACAGTGTGTCCACCGACGACCTCAGGTCAGCCGAGATCGCGTCGCTCTGCTGCTTGAGCTGCTCGGCAGCTTCCTGCAGCTTGCCGGCCGCCGCCTCATTGGCTTGGCCCCGCTTGTCGTCGATGATCGCGCGACCCTCGGCACGGGCCTCGTCGCGAATGCCGGAAGCCTCCGTTCGGGCCGCGGCCATCTCCTTCTGGTAGTCGGATTCGGCTGCGGCTTCCTGCTCGACGGCCTTGCGGTTGTCGTTGGTGGTCTTGGCGACCATCGCTTCGCGCTCACCGAGCACCTTCTGGATCGGCGGTACGACGAACTTGCCGATCACGCCGAGCACGATCAAGAAGATGGCCAGCACGAAGAAGAAGGTGCCGTTGTGGATGAGGAAGTTCTGCGTACCGCCTTCCTCAGCCGCCAACAGGGTGACGCTGTGCTCCCCCATGCCGACTAGGAAGCGCCGGGCGTGGCGAACACGAACAAGGCCATGAACGCCAGGTTGATGAAGTACGCCGCTTCCACCAGACCAACGGTGATGAAGAACGGCGTAAACAGCCGGCCCTGGGCCTCAGGCTGCCGGGCGATGCCGGAGATCAGGGCGTTACCGGCGATACCGTCGCCGATACCGGCGCCGATGGCGCCGCCGCCCAGAATGAGGCCGCCGCCGATGAGGGCGCCCATGACGATTTGGGGGTCTGCTGCCATTCTCTATCCTCCTTGATTGCTGGTAGGACTCCTACCAGGCTGTGGGTGGTTCGGGGGTCGAACACGTCTTTTAGTGGTGCTCCTCATCCAGTTCCATGGACTGGCTGAAGTACAAGATGGTCAGCAGGGCGAAGATGAACGCCTGGATCAAGCCGACGAACAAGTCGAACGTTTTCCAGATCGCGTTGGGCGCCCACATGATGTAGGGCGGGAACAGCGCGATCAGCGCGACCATGATGCCGCCGGCGAAGATGTTGCCGAAAAGTCGGAGCGACAACGAGATCGGCTTGGCGATTTCCTCGACGAGGTTGATCGGGGCCAGGAACGCGACGTGGCCCTTGAGCAGTTTGACCGGGTGTCCCAGCAGGCCGCGCCGCCAGATGCCGGCCGCGTGGTAGCAGAGGAACACGAACAGGGCGAGCGCCAGCACGAAGTTGATGTCCGAGGCCGGCGGCTTGAGCAGCTCGCCGGTCCCGCCGTTCGCGGTTCCATACTGCACCGGCAGCACCGAGATCCAGTTCGCGACCAAGATGAAGACGAACAGGGCGACCGACAGCGGCAGCACGAACGGGGCGATCTTCATACCGATCGCGCCCTCGATCTGGCCGCGCATCTGAGTGGTGATGGCCTCCCAGAACAGCTGCACACCGCTGGGCACGCCGGTCGAGGTGACCTTGGCCCGCAGGAAGAACGCCAGTGCCAGGGTGATCACCGCGGCGATCGCGGTGGCCAGCACCGTATCGGTGTTCACGGTCATGCCAAGCCAGTGGGCCGTGGTGTGGTGGCCGACCTCGATCGCGCCCTCGGCGA
>JBGSSZ010000330.1:0-1784 GCA_041736785.1 Limnoglobus sp. | reverse complement strand
GTTCACCGCGATCGTGGTCAGCCGCGAACGCTGCACCGCGGCACTGTTCACGACCACGCTGCTGACCGCGGCCCCTGCACTGACCACGATGTCGGAGTTCACAGCCAGATTGCTCGCTGGCAGCGTGAGGACGCTGTTGTTGGTGGCGTCGTCACGGAGTGTGCTGCCGCCGGTGAGCGCGATCGCGTTCACATTCAGGTCCGCCGAGTTGTCGCCGGAGCCGACGGTGTAGGTGCCGCTCAGGCTCGCGCCGCTCTGCGGGCCGACAATGCTGACCACGGCACCGGTGTCGAGCGTGACGTTCAGTGTGCCGACAAGGTTGACCGGCTCGCTGAAGTTGAGCGTGATGTCGATGGGATCGCCGAAGCCGTAGGTGCCATCGGGCGTCGTGCTGGTGATGCTGCCGATGACGGCGTTCTGCGTATCGATGCTGAAGACATCGACCGCGTCGAACTGGGTTTGTGTGTTGCCCACCACGTCCTGGCCACCGGTAATGCGGACGTCGATATTGTCCTGTTCGACGCCGAGGTCGGCGACGTCGTACTTCGCCTGATAGGTGCGGGCATCGAGCCAAACGCCGCCGTTAAAGGTCAGCGACGCCGGGAACTCGACCGGGAAACTGACCGTGGGATTCACGGCCGTGTCCATGATTTCGTTGTACTTCAGGCTGATGGTGAAGCCGTTCGGGCCAACGTCGGCATCGCTGACGAGGAGCGTGTTGAGGTTCAGTTGGTTGGCTGCCGGGCTGACGTGATCGACGGCATAGTCGCCGCCCGAGATCGGCGTGTTGGCCAGCAAGTTGCCATTGATGTCAATGGTGTTGGCCCCGTTGTCGACGACGAGGGCGAGGTTGCCTTCGCCGGTGCCGGTGCTGGCGGTGACTGTGTAGGTGCTGCCCGAACCGCTGAACGCAGTGATGGCGGGCGAGCCGGTCAGGCCACCATTGAAGAGGCTGAAGTTGTCCTTGCCGAGTCCGGTCACCGCTTCGCTGAAGTTGACCGTCCAACTCACGGTGGCTGCGTTGGTCGGGCTAGCCGCGTTGCGGAGGATGCTGACGGCGAACGGATTGCGGGTATCGATCGAGAAAAGATCCGCAGTCGTCTTGGCCGGAGCCGGGGAGCCGCCGACGTCCTCACCGCCCGTCACACGGACATCGATGTCCGCGATGTCGAGGTTGAGGTCGTTGACGTTGTAGACCGAGACGAACGTCGCGGGATCCTGCCAGAAGCTGGTGACGAACGACAGGCTGCCCGCCGGGCTTTCGACGGGGAAATCGACGACTGGATTGATCGCAGTGTTCATCGGTTCGCTGTAATTCGCCACTACGGAGAAGCTGCCGGGGCCGACATTGACGTCGGTGAGCAGATTGCCGGGCGAGACACTGCCCGCGAGTGTGATGGACGAGACGGTGGGTGCGACCTTGTTCACTGCGTAGCTCTCGCCCGCCAACGGGAGATTGCCGGGCAGGCGGCTGAGGCCGAGGCTGTTGTCGAAGTTCAGGGTCAGGTCGCCGTCGGAGCCGGTGGCCGCGGTGACCGTGTAGCTGGAGCCGCTGCCGGTCACGCTGGTGATGCTCGCTCCCGCAGCGCCGCTGCCGGACAGGCTGAAATTGGAGGCGCTGACGCCGGTGAGGCTGTCGGCGAGCGTGACGCCCCAACTGACCGACGCGGCTGCGGTGGGATTGGCATTGTTGCGTGTGATGCTGACGATGCTGGTCGTTTGGACCTGGACCGCGCCGATGTCGATGTTGCCGACTCCATCGGTACGCGGGAAGCCGCGCTGGT
>JBGSSZ010000328.1:0-5801 GCA_041736785.1 Limnoglobus sp. | reverse complement strand
GGTGTAGCGTTGGCCGGGGCTCTTCGACATCGCCTTGAGCACGATTGCTTCGAGTTCCGGCTCGACGTGAAGCGGTGGCGGCGCGAAGACGCGAATCTCGCGGAATAGTTCACTCAACTCCGTAGCAGGAAACGGCAATCGCCCACTGAGCAGTTCGTAGAGGATGACGCCGAGTGCCCAGGTATCGCACGCCGGGGTGAGCCGATCGTTCTGACCGCGGGTCTGCTCCGGCGACATGTAACAGCGCGTGCCTAGCAGCAGGTCCGCGGCCGTCGCAGTCACAGCACTCTCGGCGTCGTGGAACTTGGCCAATCCGAAATCCGCCACCAGCGGCTCATCGCCGACTGTCAGCAGAATGTTGGCGGGCTTGAGGTCACGATGCGACACTTTCTGCGAATGCAAATAGCCTACGGCACGGGCGACTTTGGCCATGATGGCGGCGCAGGCTCGGCGATCCTTCCGCAACCGCTCCGCACTGTCGGCCAGGGTGCCGCCGGGCACATACTCCATCGCGAGGAAGGGGATGCCCTCCCAGTCGCCGGCTTCATGGATGGGAAGGATGTTCGGATGCTTCAACCGTGCCAGGGCCTGGCCCTCGGTCTTGAAGCGCTGGAGCATCTTGGGATTGGCGGTCTCGCCGCTCCGCAGCATTTTGAGTGCGACGTCACGCTTGAGAAAGGGGTCGTAGCCTTTGAACACCAGCCCCATGCCGCCGTGGCCGAGAATTGAATGGATCGGGTATTTGCCGACAGTCTTCGACGACGGTTCGATTTTGGGGACCGGTACGACTACGGTGGGCAGCGAGCCGATGCTTGGCGAATCGATCAGTGCTTGATCGGCATAAGTCCGCGTCGGTTCTCCCAGCTTGCGAGGCTCATGGGGAAGTCCTTCGCTCAATGTTTGGAGCCGTTGCACTTGCTCCAGAAACACGCTGGCAGCGTTGTCGTGGTCTGTCATGACAGAACCCCGAGAAGATGACACGACTCAATTAACCAGCGATTACTGTAATTTCAAAGTTACGCTCCCACAAGACTCCAATTGGTATTTTGGGCAGATTTTTACAGCTCTAACGAGAATTTGACTCCGGAGTTTGGTCCCGACGCTGTTCCAGCATGAATTGATAGAGCCGTTGAGCAGCCGTGTCCCAATCGCCCTTGCGAGCCCGTGCAATGATACCCGCGAGATGCTCCGCGGCCGGCGGCGGTAGTGTGCCCGCATCTTTGTAGCTGTTCAGGCGCTGTTCACACGCGGCCAGTTGCTTCTCGTCATGGTTCCGCACCGCCGTGTAAAGCGCGTCGACGGTTTTGAAGACCGCCTCGTCAGATCCCATCTGGTGTGATGAACCCGAATTGACAATCAGGATGACCAGCACACTGACAGCGAAGACCCCGAGGAGCACCCATGCCAGACGCTGCCACTTAGTTGTCGCCACCGGTCACCTCCCCGCCGTTGCGCGTTGAGAGGGCTACGAAAGTCGATGGCCTGATGAATGTGGTGATGAATCGGATCGATCCGTCGCCAAAGAGGACATTGCAACCGACGCCGTGCTCACCCCACATCTGATCGGTGTGGCCGAACGGATCGTTGGGTGCGTGGATGATCACTTCGGGGTGATCGTGCGTGTCTGGGCCGCTGTGGATGCCGACGAGGCAGGTGGCGTCATTGTTTTCCGACGGCCACGCCCTCAGGTCGAGCCGCGGCGGCGTCACGGCTGTCGGCACCACGCCGACCCACGTCTTGTGGGCGAGGTAGGAACTGCTCTCGCCGACGAAAATCGTATTGGAGAGTCCGTCTTTCACGCCCGCCAGTTTGGTCTTGGAGTTCGGGTAAAACACGCCGTCCATGACCGCCGGAATGTTGTTGTTGGCCGGGATCGGCTCGGGAATATCGAAGTCGTAGCAGTAAGGCGTCTCGCGGCCCCAGGGCTGGAAGATTCCGGCATTCGTGGCGTAGTGGCTGTGAGCAAAGACAATCTTCGTGCCGTCGGAGCGCGAAAGATCCACACCATGCCGATCATCCGCACCCTGCTTCTGAACAGTGAAACCATCACTCCCGCCGGTGGCCGAAGGACAGAGAAACATCGGCACCTTCGTCTTTGCGGCAGCGGCATTCGCCGGCGACCAGCACGCGTCGTTGAGGTTGAACTGACGATAGAGATTGTCCTGCTCCATGAACGGCAGGATCAGCGTGCCCCAGCCGAACCCGCTCGGCCCCACCCGACGATCGTCGCCGTAACTGATGCCATATGCGGATCCATTCGCGTACGGGTCCGTGATGATGCAGGAGGGGGGGAACTTGTTGTGGGCACCTTCATAGCTGTGCAGGGCCAAGCCGATCTGCTTCAGGTTGTTGGCACACTTGATCCGGCTCGCGGACTCCCGCACCTTCTGCACCGCAGGCAGAAGCAACCCGATCAGAATCGCGATAATGGCAATGACGACCAGCAACTCGATGAGCGTGAACCCGCGGCGGGTATTAGGCGACATGACGACACCTTGTTAGTAGTATCTAATCAAACGATTAGGTAAGACTAACAATACTTGTTCGTCGAGGCATGTCAAGGAAAATAGCTGAATAGTCGCTGCGTAAAGCCAATCGATGCGTCTGGTGTCATGTGGAAGCTGTCAGGAAAAACAGTGTCCGGTAGCCAGTCACGGGCGATGATCACACGCACGCCCGTCTCCTGCTCGATGGAATGCAGAAATCTCCACGCTTCCGCTTCGGTCTCAGCGGGATACCACGAGCGGAACTCGCTCGATTCCGGCATCCAGACCAGCGTGACCCGTGCGCCCATCTCCTGCGCGGTGGCGATGAGCTCGCGAAGGGCCCGCTCCGCCTTCGGATCTATGGCGTAATCCCGCAGCCCCGGGATGTAGTAGTTCGACGCCAGTTGCACCGAGCGGGCGCGATCCGCGGGCATCACTGGGCCGGGCAGCCAGCCGGCGGCGTCGACTCGTGTGTTGCCGTCCATGCGCTGATCGTATTTGAGCCACGACGGCAGCACCCGGCTGAGCAGCCGCAAGCGGTGATTCCAGAATGGTGTGCGGCGGACCTCACGCATCAGCCGCAGCGTCTCGTCCGGATCCGACAAATACTCGCGGATGAACGCTTCATCGCTCGCCAGATAGCGATGCGGGTCGAGGCGGCACTCTTCGTTGTATCCCGGCTTGGCTGCCAGAAACGGCGGCCAGTATTCGACGATCAGTTCCTTCGGCTTCGCACCATCGTGCAGCAGACGCCGCAGTGTGAGGAGTTGCAGCAGCGGGCCCGAGCCGGCTTCGCTGACGTTGCAGACGAGCGGCCCGCACTCCGCGGCAAGCGGGCGGATGCCGAAATCGGTCCGCGAGCTTCCGAGCACCACCGCAAGTGGCCGTTCGGGGTTCGCTGCCACGCGGGCCTGCAATTTCACTCGCCGGGCACCGTACTCGGCATCCCGGAGCGAGGCCCAGAAGGTGTCCATGCCGATGGAGAGGACCACATTGGCCGCGAGTGTCAACAACACAAAGGTCAGCACGACCCGCCGTGCTTTCGCAGTCCGCGAACGCCGTGCCTTCGGAAGCCAGCGCGGCAGTGCGAGCAGTTGGGACACAGCGATGCGGAGCGTCTGAATGTTCATGGTTAGAAGGTGAAGTAGATGAACATAGTGTCGGCGTTGGGTGCCATCACCTGCGCCACGCCGAGCAGGGCCGCCAGCAGCACGCCCAGCACCGGAGCCGGCAGTCGCTCCCAGAGCACCCGCCAGCGACTCGCGGCTAGCCAGCAGGTGAAGAGCAACACCACAGTCCACCACAGACTGCGATGGTGCAGAGGCAGCGTCGCACCGGGAGCAATCGCAAAGAGCCGCTCGATCATCGCCAGACACTTGTCCCATTCCGGGCGAAAGAGCACCCAGCCGAGCGACACCGCGACGAAGGTGATGGCGGTCGAAGCGAGCGTCCAGAGCGGATGCTGGATGTGCACGAGCCGTGCGAACAGCCGATGCCCGACGAGCAGCAGACCGTGGTAGACGCCCCAGAGGAGGTAGGTCCATTGTGCGCCGTGCCAGAGCCCGCCGACGCCCATGACGATCATCAGGTTGCGTGCAGTCGCAAGCTCGCCGCCGCGGCTGCCACCGAGCGGGATGAAGACGTAGTCGCGCAGCCAGGTGGAGAGCGAGATGTGCCAGCGACGCCAGAAATCACTGACATTCGAGGCGAGATACGGCATGTTGAAGTTGACGGTCAGCTTGTAGCCGAAGAGGTGCGCCACGCCGAGCGCCATGTCGGAGTAGCCACTGAAGTCGGCGTAGATGCGCAGTGAGTACGCAAGCACCGCGAGCCAGACGGTGTTGGTGTTGTGAGCCGCGGGGTCGGCGAAGACCGGATCGCAGAACACCGCCATGCGGTCGGCAATGACAAACTTCTTGAACACGCCGATGAGGCAGAGTTGGATGCCGACCTGCACGCGCAGCCAGTTCCAGCGTTTGATGCGCTGGGCCTGACGGAGAAAGTCCCCGGCTCGCACGATCGGCCCCGCGACGAGGTGCGGAAAGAACAGAATGAAGAGCAGGAAATGCGGCAGGCTGCGCTCCGCCTGGATCTTGCGGCGGTAGACATCCACGGCGTAGCTGATCGCTTCGAACGTGTAGAACGAGATGCCGAACGGGATCAGCAGCTTGGCGAGATCGAGCTTATCGTAGCTGGCGGGCAGCCCCATCGCGGTGGTGAGGTCGTGCAGTTCGTTGAGGAAGAATCCGCGATATTTGAAATAGGCCAGCACGCCGAGGTTCATGGCGATGCTCAGCAGCAGGATCAGTCTTCGCCCGCGGTTGGCGGCTTCGAGCCAGCGAGCGAGGAGATAATCCGCCAGCGACGTGCCCAGCACCAGGAGCGCCAGGCCGGCGTTCCACGCCGCGTAAAAGTGCAGACTCGCGACCACGAGCAGCATCACGCGGGCGTTGTTCCATCGCCGCGGCAGGGTCCAATAGACGGTCAGCACGAAGGCGCAGAAGACGAGGAAGCCCTGTGTCTGGAAGAACGGCTCCGGCAGCCACGCATGAAGCGTGCGGAAATAGAGTGTGTCGCTGCCCCACGCCATTCGATCGCATCCTGCGAAACCGGTGGCGGAGTGTAAAGGGAAGGCCCTGCTGCGTCAATCCCGTCGCAGGTGGGGTTTACCTTCCGAACCATCCTCGCTATTCCGCTGCGAACCTCCCAGACTTCCACATAACGGTGACCATGATGACGGCCCTCCTCGTCCGCGTAACCCTGCTCTGCCTGCAGAACGCGCTGGTGCACGCACCTGCGATGCTGCCGAAGCCGATGGTTCCGGTCGTCAAAGCTCCGCAGACCGATGCCGAGAAGATCGCCAACGCCAACGACGCGATCGAGCAGGGCAAAAAAGCGCTGGTCAAGATTCAGGAGCGGCTCGACGACCCCAATGGTGAGTATCAAAAAGCCGAGGCGGACTTTGCTGCCCTGAACAAACGTCTGAAGGATGAGAAAGCCGCGGCTGCGAAGTTGCGAACCGAGAACAAGGAGTTGGAGGCGCTCGCCATTGAGAGCAAGCTGAAGGCCCTGCAGGAGGAATGGCAACTCGCCAAGGAACGCTTCGACATCGCCATCCGCCAGAAGCAGGCCAGTCTGCAGGCGATTGAAGGGCTGAAGGAGCGCATCGCCGCCGACCAGCAGATGCTCGATCGGCTCGAAGGCAAAACTCCACCCGCTGTCGCAGCAGTACCGGCGACGGCGCCACAGGGGATGCTGCCGCCGCAAGTCGCACCGGTGATTCCGCCGACCGCTGCCGCGGCTCCCAAGACCGCA
>JBGSSZ010000266.1:0-6952 GCA_041736785.1 Limnoglobus sp. | reverse complement strand
GGGGGCGGTGGCGCAGGCGGCGTCTGTTGGGTCGTCGGCGGCGCGGAGAGCGGTGGGCTCGGTACTTGCCGTTGCGGTTTCGCCGCAGGTTCGGGCGGAGATATAGTCGGATGCGGATCGGACATCATTTCGCTCAAAGGTTCCATCATCTTAGAAAGCAGCACACCGTTTTCAGTCACTGCGGCGAACCGAACTGCGAAAATGCGCGGATTCTCCCGTCGACAGTCACACGATCGCGTATTAGCATTGATTCGTCGGCTTCGTCCCGATCTTTGCCTCGCTCAGAATGGGAGCGTGGAACATGTCTGTCCGTGCCACTGCGGATCCGCGAACATTGCTTGATTCCGTGCCGGTGTCGATCTTTCGGATCGACGACGACGGCCGCATCGATTTTGTCAATGCCCATGCCGCCGCTCAAATCAACTTGACGCCCGAGGAGATCCTCGGGCACAGTTGCGATGAACTGGGCATGGACGAAGACCTCTGGAAAGCGTGGAAGACCGAGCTCACGCTCGCGTTCAGCACCGGGCACCCGAGTTCGTTCGAGTTTGTGACTCGCGACGGCCCGGAGCGGCTGATCCAGTTTCGCCTGGCTCCGCAGCTCGGTCGCGGCGGACGCGTCGAGAGCGTGATCGTGGCGGCACTCACCATCGATGAGGTCCGTCGCTTACGGAAAGCTCTCGCGGCTCAGGACGATCTCTTTCGCAGCTTCATGGACAACAGTCCGGCGATTGCCTGGCTACGCGACGAGACGAGCCGCTATGTCTTTCTGAACAAGACCTACATCGATCGCTTTCAGGTTGAGCCGGGCGACCGCCTCGGCAAGCGGCCGCGCGATGTCTGGCCCGACAACGTGGCGAAACCGCTCGAAGACTCCGATCGTGCCGTGCTCGAAGGCGGCAAGCCGATGACCGTGCTCGAGACCGCACCCGATCCCGACGGCACCCTGCGGCACTGGCTCAATGTGAAGTTTCCATTTGTGAATGGCGACGATCATCGCTACGTCGGCGGCGTCGGTCTTGATGTGACCGACGAACGCAACGCGGAGGAATTCCGCAAGAAAGCCGAGCGGCGGCTCGCTCAAGCACACGAGATTCAGAGTCTCGGCATGCTCGCCGCCGGGGCCGCCCACGACTTCAACAATCTGCTCACCCTCGTCATGGGCCACGCGGGAATGGCCAAGGCCAAACTCGACGACGCCTCTCCAGTGCGGGACGATCTCCAGGCCATCGACGACGCCTCACGGCAGATGGTGGAACTCTGCCAACTCATGCTCGCCTTCGCCGGGAAGAGCCGCCGCGAATCGCGTCCGGTGAATCTGAACCACCTCGCCCAGGACACCGCGCGGCTGATGCGGAGCATGCTCCCACGGACCACCGCCGTGCATTTCGATCTCGATGCGGAGTTGCCCCGCGTCTTCGGCGATGAAGCTCAGTTCCGTCAGATCGTGCTGAATCTCATCGGCAACGCGGCCGAGGCAATGGGCGAGCAGCCCGGCACCATCAGCATCCGCACCGCACTGGAAGAGCCGAGCCCCACGCTGCTCGAAGATTCCGGCTTGATGCCCCAACCGATGGTCATTCTCGAAATCAGCGATGACGGCCCCGGTATGACCGAACTCGTCTGCAGCCGGATCTTCGAGCCGTTCTACACCACGAAGTGAACCGGCAAAGGGCTGGGCTTGGCCGTCGTGGCCGGCATAGTCCGGTCGCATGGCGGCGCGATCACCGTCGAGAGCGCCGAGGGGCACGGTACGACATTCCGAGTCCTGCTGCCGGTCCAGGGCAGCGAGCCTTAACCGACACGCGAGATGACGCACTTCAAATAGTTGCTTTCGCGGCAAGTGATCGCTGTGGGATGATCCGCGCTCGGCCCGCGGCGTTCGAGAATCTGCAAGTCCCGCTTCGCATCCTGAGCCGTCAGCAGGATCACATCTTCCAACTGCTCCATGGTGATGAGCCCGGTGCAGCAGCACGACACGAGTACGCCGTCGTTCGCGAGCAACTTCAGTGCGAGTTGATGGAGTCGGTGATAGCCCCGCAGTGCATCCGGCACCGCCTTGCGATTGCGAGCGAACTTCGGCGGATCGAGCACGATCAGATCGTACTGTGCGCCCTGCTGCACCTTGTCGCTGAGGGCGTTGAAGACATCGGACTTGGTGAAGGTCAGACCTTTCAAGTCGTTGAGGTCCGCATTCCTCGCTGCCAGTTCGAGTGCACCGGTACTGGAGTCGATGCACTCTACACTCGCCGCCCCGGCCCGGGCACAACTGAGCCCGAAGCCGCCGCTGTAGCTGAACGCGTCGAGCACGCGGCGGCCTGGGGCGAGTGCTGCCGTGGCGGCACGATTGTCGCGCTGATCGATGTAGAAACCGGTCTTCTGCCCCTCGGCGAGATTGACCGCGAACTGCAAACCGTTCTCGCGGACGACGATCTCCGCGGGCGGCGACTCGCCCCAGAGCAGACCGTCGGCAAGCTCGGCTCCTTCGAGCTTGCCGATGCCTTTCTCGGTGCGGAGGTAGATGCCCTTCACGGGCAGACACTCACTGAGAATTCTGGCGAGCATACCGCGGCGGACGCCCATCCCCAGCGAGGTGCATTGAATCGTCAGCCAGTCACCAAAGCGATCGACGATGAGCCCGCTCAGGAAATCGCTTTCGCTGAAAGCGATGCGATAGGCCGCGTCGGGCTGATCGAGTTTGAGAATATTGTGCCGCAGGTGTAGGGCACTTTGGAGCCGTTCGCGGAAGAAGTCTTCGTCGAGCGGGCGGTCGGGCTGCCAGGAGTAGAGCCGCACGAGGATTTTCGAGAGGCTGTTGAAGAGTCCGCGGGCGATGAAGTTACCGGCACTGGAGCGGAGTTCGATCTCGGCACCGTCGGCGGGCGAGCCCTCGACGCGATCAACCGCTCCGGCAAACACCCATGGATGACGCCCGAAAAAGGGCTGAGCCCGCTGCGGCTTCAAAAACACTTGAGGGATCATCGAGTTGTCTTACAAGCCTTGCTGCACTTTGCCGAAGTAGGTCAGGCTGCGATCGACCTCGTTCGGGGCTTTGATCGCTTCGAGCAGGGCCCGCACGCGGAGCAGGAGTTCGGTCTTGTTGATGGGCTTCGACAGGAAATCATCAGTGCCGACTTCCACGGCTTTCTCAATATCGGTCGGCTGATCGAGCGCCGTGACCATCAGCACGCCGACACCTTGCGTCGCCGGTTCGGCTCGCAGCCGCTTGCAGACTTCAAAACCGCTGAGCTTGGGCATCATCACATCGAGCAGCACGATCTCGGGCACCCATTCCTGGGCCATCGCGAGCGTCTCTTCGCCGTTGGTGGCGATGCGAATCTCGTAGCCGCTGCCGTCGAGGTGAGCCTCGAGCAGTTCAGCGTTCTGCACATTGTCGTCGGCGATGAGGATACGCATGCAATTATGTTACGAGCCGGAAGCGTCAGCGACGGTTCTTCTCCCGTCGTTGACGCTTCCGGCTCGTCAGAATCAGTTGCGATTCACCCCGTCGCTTACGCTTCCGGCTCGTTAGAATCAGTTGCTGAATTCCGGTCGTCGCTTGGCGAGTTGGGCCTGCAGCCGCGTGACGATGCTCGAGTGCATCTGGCTGACGCGGCTTTCGCTGAGGTTCAGCGTCGCCCCGATCTCCTTCATCGTCATCTCCTCGTAGTAGTAGAGGATGACGATGAGCCGTTCGTTGCGGTTGAGGCCGCGAGTGACGAGCTTCATTAGATCGCGGTTCTGCAGCCGACCCGTCGGATCTTCGCTCTTCTTGTCTTCGAGGATGTCGATTTCACGGACATCTTTATAGCTGTCGGTTTCGTACCATTTTTTGTTCAGGCTGACGAGGCTCACCGCGGCCGCTTCGCCGACATACGCTTGAATCTGATCCTGCGGAATGCCCAGCTTGGCGGAGAGTTCTTCGAGTGTCGGTTTGCGACCGAGGCTGGTCTCGAGCAATTTGACGGCGCCGTCCACTTTGCTCTGCTTGGAGCGTACGAGCCGCGGGACCCAGTCCATGGTGCGGAGTTCGTCGAGCATGGCCCCGCGGATGCGGGGGACGCAGTAGGTTTCGAACTTCACGCCGCGGGTGAGGTCGAAGGCATCGATGGCGTCCATGAGGCCGAAGATACCGGAGCTTGTGAGGTCGTCGAGTTCGACGCCGTCGGGCAGCCTGGCCCAGATCCGCTCGGCGTTGTACTTGACCAGATGCATGTACTGCTCGACCAGCCGGTTGCGCAGTTCCACGGTGGGATTGCTGCGGTATTCCTGCCAGACTGCGGACATGTCTGCGTCGCGCTCGACTCGCATGGTCGTCATCAGAACCTCCCCTGATGTCCGACGCGTGCGGCTTGCTGTTCGGAGTGGAGGTTGGATGGTCGCGCGGCTCCCCACCCGCGCGACCCTCCGTCGATCCCCCGCGTCCCCCGAAGCTGCCGCTCCGCGTCGTCCCCCTGCCCCGTGGCTTGTCTCGCCGCAGTCGGCCGGCTCCGCCATTCATGGCGAAGTCCCCACCGGCGGCGGGTTCAAGCGAGGCGTCGTTCCCCAACAACGCCCCGCTCGTCACCGCTCTGCACGACTGTTTGCGAGGCGGGGGATAACGTCGCTCCCGGTGCCTGTCGAGAGAAAAGATTTCAAAACGGGTGCGATTTTCAAAGCTTGGCAGTTCTTACAAGGCGAGTGGGTTTGCTATCTCCCCCGGACTGCCAGTAAGATGAGTCCAAGTACGGAGACTGTCAGAATGTCGCGAAACTTTGGCCTCCTGATGTTCGGCATCGCCGCCGGCAGTACTCTCGGATTGTTCCTCTGGCAACCTTGGGCGGATACGACCGCCGCGGAACCGCCGAAGTTCGGCGAGAGCCGCGGCGGCAGCCCCGAACCCGACACCGAGCCTGCCGCACCCACCCAATTTGCCGAAGGCCGCGGTAACGCAGCAGGGGCCAACGTGAAAGCCATCCCGTTCGACGGCGACCGCGCCATCAAGTATCTCAAAGAACTCTGCGACATCGGCCCGCGCATCAGCGGCAGCGACGGCATGAAAAAGCAGCAGGAACTGCTCACCAAACACTTCGAGAAGCACGGCGCGACGGTCAGCCAGCAAAAATTCCAGGGCAAGCAACCCAGCCAGCAGCAAGCCGTGCCCATGACCAACTTGATCGCCAAGTGGCACCCCGACAAATCGAAACGGCTCATCCTCTGCGCCCACTACGACACGCGGCCCATCGCCGATCAGGAAGCGGAGCGGGCCAAGTGGAACAAACCGTTCCTCAGTGCCAACGACGGCACCTCCGGCGTCGCATTCCTCATGGAGATGGCCCACCACATCAAAGACCTCCCGTGTGCCTACGGCATCGACATCGTCCTCTTCGACGGCGAGGAGTTCGTCTTCAACACTACCGGCGGATTCGGCGCCTTCGGCACCGACGACTACTTCCTCGGCAGCGAGCATTTCGGCCGCACCTACGACACGGAGCGACGCAAGCATCCCTGGAACTACGAAGGAGCCGTGCTCTTCGATCTGTTCGCAGCGAAGAACGCCCGCCTCGCGGTGGAAGGGCATTCCGCCGCACTCGCGCCGAATCTGGTCGAGGAGATCTGGAAGACCGCCGCGGCACTCAAGGCGAAGTCGTTTGTCTATGAGCGCGGCTTCCGACGCGGCGTCGATGTCATGGACGACCACATCGCACTCAATCGCTACGGCATTCCCGCCGTCGACATCATCGATTTCGACTACGCACACTGGCACAAGCTCAGCGATCTGCCCGACCAATGCTCGGTCGCTCAGATGAGCGAAGTGGCCAACGTTATCACCACCTGGCTGCAGAATAAAAAATGAACCCCACGCTCGCAGCGATGCTCCTGGCGGTGCCGATGATTCTGCTCGGCGTCGCCTCCGCGTATTTTCAACTGCGAGCCCGCACGGAACTCAACGCCCGCAAGCTGGTCGACAGCGACGAACTCATCTATCTGCGTGGCCGCTACCGCCGTCGACTGCTTGCTGCGGTGATCCTCATCGCTGTTGGCGGCATGATCGCCGGTTCCTATCTCTCCGGGCACGAAGCCGCCGCCGACAACCTCAAGCCTCGACTCGACGACGCCGGCAATAAGCTTCCCATGAACGACGCCGAAAAAAAATTCCTCCGCACATATTGGAGCTATTGGGTCGGCGTGATCCTGCTGGCCTTTGCGCTCTGCGTGATCGGCATCATGGACGCCTGGGCCAGCCGCCGCTACTTCCTCAGTGTGTACCGCCACATGAAAGAAGATCACCAGGCGATCCTGCGCCGCGACCTCGCCATCTACAAGCAGCAGAAAGACGACCGCGGGGCCAAACGCGGCGAACTCTGAAAACCACTCAACTTTCGCGGCATCTCTCTTACAACGACACTTCACCCTTGAGATGCATCGATGCCGAACGATGAGCCCACAATTGCCGGCTACCCGCTGCTCGACGACGGCACCCCGTTCCCCGGCGGGCTCGCCTACACCACCCGGCATCCGCAACTCGGCACGCCACTCACACTCCGACGCTACCGCAGCGACTGGTTCCTCCCCGCTGAGAGCCTCGACGGCTTCCAGAGCAAAGCCCAGCGGGCCGTGCCCGTGCGAGATACTCATCTGGCCACGCTTCTCGATGCAGGATTCGTCGGCAGCGATGTCTATGTGGTCGTCGAGCCGCTCAACGGCGAATCGCTCGATCGACTCGTCAAAGATATCGGCCCGATGTTGACTTTCATGGCCTGCGAGTTCACCCGGCAGGCGGCACTCGGTCTGGCAGTGGCACACGAGGCCGGGATCGTTCATGGCGACGTCGCCCCGGCGAACCTCGTCGTCAGCCCGCTGCACGACACCAATCGCCAGCGCGACGACGGCACCACAATCCAGCGGCCCAGCCCCGATGCGCTGACAAAGTTGACCGGGCTCGGCCTCGTTCCGGCTCGGCCCGGTGGCC
>JBGSSZ010000674.1:0-41319 GCA_041736785.1 Limnoglobus sp. | reverse complement strand
GGCAACGCGGCCGGCGGTTCGTCGCGGCGGGCATACAGGTCAGCGAGTTCGTTACGTGTGATCATGTCAGAATTCGATGGTCATGCCATCGTAGGCAAGCTCGACGCCACGGGGCAGGGTAGCTGTCTCGGTTTCGTAGTCCATTTCGTGCGACATGTGTGTGAGGATCAGCCGTGGCACCGCCAGCCTGCGACCGACTTCGATCGCTTCCGGCAGGCTGAAATGCGCCGGGTGAGCCGAACCAGGCCGCAGCGCGTCGAGGATCAGCGTGTCGAGCCCCTCAAGCAGCGGCCAGCTTGCCGGCGGGATGTTACTGACATCAGTGCAGTACGCAAGCTTGCCGACGCGAAAGCCGAGGACCTGAAAGTGGGCATGCTCCAGCGGGATCGGCGTGACTGTCTCTCCGAGCAGATGGAACGGCTGCTCGCCGATGCGGACAAATGCCAGCTTGGGCAGGAAGCTGGTTGCCGTCGTGTCGAACGCATAGCTGAATGAGCTTCGGATTGCGGTTTCCACTTCGCCAGTACAGTAGAGCGGCAGCGGTCCACCAAGAGCCCGTGGAAAGACGCGGACATCGTCGAGCCCGAAGAGGTGATCGACGTGGTAGTGCGTGTACGCCACGGAGTGGACGAGCTTGATTTTCTCGCGGAGCAGTTGCACGCGGAGCTCCGGCGAGGTGTCGATGAGCAGGTTCCCGTCTGGGAACTGAAAGAGGACAGAGCTTCGTGTGCGGTTGTTGCGAGGGTGTCCGCCGGTGCAGACGGGGCAATCGCAGCCGATCATCGGCACCCCCACCGAGGTGCCGCAACCGAGGATGATAAGCTTCCGCGACGCCATGCTGATGATTTTAGGGAATCGTCAGTGAGGGTCATGCCCGATTGTCTCGGCGTGATAACCACCCCGAGCTTTGAAGTAGAGCATAAGCAGGAGATAGCAGCAGAGCATGATGATCGGGAAAATCGCCACAGTGCGGAGTGCACTCTTCTTGGCGGCTTCCCTGGTTTTCTTGATCTCTTCCTGCTGGTCTGCGGGGAGCAGTTTGACCTTTTCCGCGTCGAGCGGTTTGTATTCGCCGAAGACGCTCTGCTTCGGTTCCGCCATGGCTTTGGCGTAGATCGCGGGATATTTTTGGGCCAGTTCACTGTCGGTGGTCTTGTCCTGAATGTTCCCGAGCAGCGGGTTGCCGAGAATCCCGACCGCGAGCATGCCGACCCCGCCAGTGATGTTGAGAGTGAGCGCACCTCCCTTGGGGAATCGCTCTGCAACAACGCCCAACATTGTCGGCCAGAAGAAGGTCTTCCCGATGCCGTACAGCGTTGCAGCGACCAGAATCATGACACCCGCGGCACTGGAAAGTGTGAACAGCCCAACAGCGGCAATTGCGGAGCAGACTGCCAGAAGGCCCAGCGGAGACAGGCGATGGATGATTGGCCCGGCGAAGAAACGCAGGACCATCATGATAAACGAGGTGTAGATGAGGACGCTCAGCCCCGGTAGGCCAGCCTTTTTCATCTCAGGCCCCATCAAGTCACCAACCCAGCTATCGACGCCGAGCTCTGTCGTGGCCAGCGGGATCATGATCAGAAGCAAAATGAAGAAGATGATTCGACCCAACGAAAGGGTATACAGGCCGAAGAGGAAGCTGATTGTCAGGATGATGATGAGCTTCATCTGCATCGCCTTGTCGAACTCGACTTCGCCCAGCAGCGGCAGAGTCCCTTTCCAGGCTGTATCCAGCCACGAAGGATCCTGAAAAAGTAACTTGAGTTGTGTGAGAACGTTCGTCACTTCAAGAGTGATGAGTGTTGTCACGACAAGTGCGCCCAGGAAACCGACTTCGCCCAACATCTTGCGGTAGGAAACGCCCGCGGTGACACGCTCATTGACCGGGAAGGTGCAACCCACCATCAAGATGCCATAAAGCAGAACGGGAATCCCGAGCAGGCCGATCTTGATGCGCCAGTCGGTCACGCCATACTCGCCTAGGGAAAGTGCCAGCACGCCACCCAGCACCAATCCACCCGGCCATCCGGCATGGAGCATGTTGAGCCATTTTGTTTTGTCGCGGGCGAACATCGTCGCCACGACGGGGTTGATGACGGCCTCGACCGTCCCATTGCCGAGTGCGCAGATGAAGTTGCCGGCGTAGAGCCACCAGTAGGCTTTGTCCTTGTCGCCGCCAGCCAGGTCTGGAACGGCGACGGTGATCGCAATCGAAGCAGCGTGGCAGAAGAAAGCAAAAATCATCGCCGGACCGTAGCCGATCCTGTCAATGATCAGGCTGAAGAGAACAATGCTGATGGCAAACGGCCAGAGCCCCACGCCGAAGATTTGACCTTTTTGTGTTTCGTCGAGCCCGAACTGAGTGGCCCAATCGTCCATGATGAGCACGCGGATGATGAAGCCGAACGCGGTCGCGATCAGGGCGATGAAACATGCCCAGAAAAGTTTCTTGTCGCTTGAGCCGTTCATGGGAGGTGGTCCGCGGTAGGGTTAGGCCAAAAGTTAAGTTTTTCGGTGCAAAGCGTCAATCGCCAATTCCTCAACTGTGCCGGATTCTTCGATTGCGCCGCCGAGTCGGCGGGCCAGACGGATTGTGCGGGTGGCGTGTGAACACGACCGGGATCGACGGCACAAAACTCCGCAAGTTGGCGCAAGCCGCATCCGATTCAGTAGCGAGGACGGATCGCATCACCCGGAGTGAACGTCGTGACCGAAGAAGTGAACGTGCTCGCGCTCTTCAAGGGCCCGGAAAAGTTCATCTTTGTGTACGACGACGACAGCCGGGCGACCCTGCTCGATGCGATTCGCGATGCCGCAGCCGACCCCGGCGTGGCGGTCAACTGGTTCGATGCCGCGGTGCTCACGGAGCGAGCCCGCCAACAGGGGATGGAATCCGAGGCTCTCCCGTCGCGACTCTAGCGACGGCTCGGAATCCGATGTGACGCTCGAGCACGCACTCGCCGATTTCCTCATGCACCTCGGGCTGGAGCGCAACTCCTCCAGCCAGACCGTGAAGTCGTATCGCGAAGACCTCACACAGGCGTTCAACTACCTCCGCGACGCGGTCAAAAAGTCCTCGCTGGATCAGGCCGACTGGACAACCCGCGGCCTGCGTGGTTTCCTGGCCTGGCTGCACGGGCAGGGTTATTCGAAGGCGACGATCGCACGCCGCATGGCCGCGGTGCGCAGCTTCGGCAAGTTCATGTGCCGGCAGGGGACGATCGCGGCTAATCCCGCGGAACCACTCCGCAGTCCACGGCTCGACAAGAAGCTCCCACACTTCCTCACGCTGGCCGACACGACGCGATTGCTCGATGCGCCTGACACGCGTCTGCCGTTTGGCCGTCGCGATCGTGCCTGGCTTGAGACGCTGTATTCCGCAGGCGTCCGCGTCAGTGAACTCACCGGGCTCAACATCACGGACATGGATCTCAGCGACAAAGTGCTGGTCGTGCGGGGCAAAGGCAAGAAAGAGCGGCTGGCGCTGCTGGGCGATGCCGCGGTGAGTGCAATCCGCTCGTGGCTGCCCGATCGTGCCGTGATCGTCAGCGAGCTTCGCAAAGACACACAAGCCGTGTTCCTGAACAAGAACGCTGGCCGGCTGACAACCCGCAGCGTGGCTCGGTTGCTGGCCAAGTACCTGGCGAGTGCCGGACTCGATCCCCGCACCAGCCCGCACACGCTCCGTCACAGCTTTGCCACACATCTGCTCGACGCGGGAGCCGACATCCGCGGAGTTCAGGAACTACTCGGCCACAAGAGCCTGGCGACGACGCAGGTCTACACCCACGTAACCACACAACGCCTGCAGGCGAGCTATCAGAATGCTCACCCGCGGGCTGGCTGACGCACCCTCGAGGATCAATCATGCGGACACTACTCATAATTGCGTTCCTCACGCCGTGGCTTGCCGCCGCGGATGTCGTTACGTGGAAAACCGATTACCCCACGGGCCGTCGCGAAGCGAGCGACGCTGGCAAGGCGGTTTGTCTCGTCATCGGCAGCGACAACTGCTTCTACTGCCGCAAGCTCGAAACGAACACGCTCGTCGATCCCGCCATCGCGAGCCTGCTGAAGAAGGACTACATCAGCATCAAGATCGACGGCCACAAGGAAGCGGAACTGGCACGGGCACTGAAAGTGACACTCTTCCCGACGACGGTGCTCGCCGGACCCGATGGCAGCATTCATGCAATCCTCAACGGCTACGTGACAGCGGATCAACTGCGTGAGCAGCTTCAGAAAACGGTGTTCGCGATTGCCGACGACGACCGCATGCAGAAAGAGTATGCCCAGGCGAAAGCGGCGTTCGATGCCGGTGAGTTTGCCCGGGCGTCCGCACTGCTGCGGCCGCTGCTCGCAGGCAGCAAGAGCCGCCCTGCCCAAGTGCAGGCGAAGGAACTGATGGAAAAGCTCGACCGCGTCGCCGCGACGCGTGAGGTGGTGCAGGCGGTGCGACCACAGGCACTGCTCGACGTGGCGAAGCAACTCCACGACGCCCATCGCTATGTGAATGCGCTCGACGTAGCGAATGAAGTGATCCGCTTGCATCCGACCAGCGCGGAAGCGAAGTCTGCCGCGTTGCTGGTGGAGGAGATCCGCACAAATCCCGACAAGCTTCGCAGTGCGAGCCACCAGGCCGACGAGAGAGCGGCCAGCCTGCAACTTGCACTCAGCGAGAGCTTCATGAAGAAGGGTGACACCATCGCGGCGAAGGCATACCTCGATCAGGTCCTGCGGCTTTGCCCGAGCGGCCCACACGCCGAGGCGGCACTCGTCGGGCTGGCCAAACTGAAGGGTCCACTCATTGCGACCCCGGCGACCCTGAAGAAGTGATGCTTACGCGCGGAGTTGTTCATAGGCTACGAATCAACTCCCGATGAGCAGCATCATGGACCTCCCCATCAAGAAACTTGTCCGTCTTCTCAAAGACGACAACGACGAACTCGTGCGTGCGTCCACCGCGGTCGTGCTCGGAGAACTCGGTGTCAAAGATGCCGAGGTTGCAGCCGAGTTGCTGCAGAGACTCGAAGACAAGTCGATCGATGTTCGTCTTGCGTCGATCAAAGCTGCAGGCCAGCTCAAGATTGACAAAGCCCTGCCGACGCTTTTGGATCGCGTCGCAAACGGTGGCCCGCAAGCTCCTGTCGCAGCCGAGGCGGCCGCCAAACTCGGCACGAAGGGCATCAAGGGCTTGCAGGAGATGATGCACAAAGTGGCCCCCGGCCTTAAGCGGTACATCGCGGCGGCGCTCTCCACCACCGGCTCGCATGGAGCGGACGCAGTTGGCGTGAGTGTGCTCTTCGACAAGGATCCGATGATTGGCAAAGCCGCGGCGGATGCAATCATCGCACAGATCCCTGCCATGCCCGCGGATCGCCGCAAGACGCTGGTGGAAGAGGTCATTGTCGCCTGCAAGGACAAACGCAAACCGATTCCTGTCACCGCGGAATTGCCGGCACTGCGGATCCTCGGAGCGATCAACGACCCGAAAGCGGGCGAACTGCTCTGGTCCTGGACCGCGGCTCCGCACACGCACGAAGTGCGTGCTGCTGCACTGCAGACCGTTGGCGGCTGGATCGAGACGCCGACCAAGGAGCAGTGGAAGCGGATCTTCGCGTGTGCCAGTGAAACCGACTTTCGCATCGCTGCCCCGGCTTTGATGATTCTCCAGCGGTTGCCGGTCACGGACAAAAATCTTGGGGAGTGGATGCCGCTCTTCCACGCGCCGGATGTTGCTGCACGACGACTGGCGATGGAGAAGCTCGGCGATCGCGACACCGCACCCGTCGCCGCGGGGCTGATGGCTCAGTTCCACCATGCCGACCGCAGTGTGCATGAGACCGCCCGCATTCACCTGCAGAATTCGAAGAACGGCCGCAAGGCGATGCTGACGGCACTCCTGAATGCCGAATCTCCCGAGGAAGCTTGGTCGCTGGTGCGGGTGCTGAAGGAAGTCGCCGACGAGGTGCCGCCGGCGTCCGTGAAAGAGATCATCGCGGCGACCACGGAGCACGTCGCGGAGCACAGCACGCTGGCGGATCCGTTTTTGTTTTTTGCACGGGCACTGTCCAACGAGCAGGTCCAGGCATCGCTGCTGAAGCGGGCGGTCGCACTGCGGAAGAAAAAGAAGTACATCGAGGCGCTGGCGTTTCTCAAGGTGCTGGCCCGCGATCCGGGCATCGGCTTCGCCGTGCGATTGGAGCTTGCCCTGTGTGGGCTGAAGCAGTCCCCCAAGGATCTCGATCCGCACTCGCGAAACGAAGATCACTGCCTGCGGAATTTCGACACCTTGATGGGTCAGAACTTTGACATGTTGGAGAAGGAACTTGCGAAGGCGAAGTTCCTCGATCCGGCTGATCTCTTCTACATCGGCTTCCACTTCGCGGAGCAGGTCGGCCGCCAGCGCCAGTTCGGGATCGACATTCTGCAGAGCATCAGCAAGGATAAAAGCGAGGCTGGGAAAGCAGCGAAGAACAAACTCAAGAGCGTGGGAGCGTGATGGATGGGGACGAGCCACCGCCGCGGATCAATCTGGTGCGGGGATTGTCTTGGGCGACCGCGGGCTTGATCCTCTGCTCGATGGAATTGTTGCTGTTTGCATACTTCATACGCTTGAGGAAGCTCGATGGGGTGATCGCACTGCACCCCATCGATTGGCTCGATAGTCCGTTTCCTACCGTGCCTGTGTTGTATTTTGGAATCTTCGTCGGTTTGGCGGCTGGATTTCCCGCAGGAACTTACAGCATAGCCCGGACGGCTATTACTTTACTGGCAAGCATCATCGGATTCTCGTGTTGCTGGGGATTTTTTGACAGTTGGGGTAAAGGTCAATTGCAAGACGGCATCCTCTCAACAGCGTCGATCGGTTGCATCATCTGGATGGCCCTCATCACAGGTTTGATTGTCTGGTATCGAATTGCAACTCAACGCGAATTGGAAATCGGCAATCCAGCCTCCGGTATGATGGGTGAAGGAGAATGCCATGAAGATACAGACAACAGTAGACGTGCCACCCAACCGCCAGGTGACTCTGACGCTTCCGCCGGAGACTCCACTGGGACCCATGGCACTGACGGTCAACGGTGAATCTCTGGTGGAGGACCATGATCGCCGCAATCCGGACACTCCGGAGTTTCGCGAAAAGACCGAACACACCTTTGGTCTCGCGGTCGACCTTCGCGATTATCGCCTCCATTTGACGAAGTTGGCCGAAGCGGCAGGGCAGAATCCGGAAACGGTCAAGGCGATGCTGGTGCCGACGCCTGAGAACAAAATCGCGTTCTCGGCTTGGCGCGATGCAAATCGGGTATCGGGCGGCCGTCGATGACGACTCTCGGCGTGCTACTCGACAATCACTATGGCCACCTCGCCAGCATTATCGAACGAGTCTGGCAGCAAGCGAACGTGTTCGTAGACCTGGAGCGCGAAGGCGTGCAGATCGTGAAACTTGCGGAAGTCTTACCACACGACACAAACGACCGCACGCTTTGGAAGTTCTGCCAGGACCAGCACTGCTTGCTTGTGACTGATGATCGCTCGGGTCGCGATCCGGACGGGTTGCAGTGTGTGATTGACGAGTGTGCCCAATTGGACTCCCTTCCAGTGCTGACTCCCGGAAATCGGGAACGAGTCTTGAAGGATTCCGAGTACCAACGGTGTGTGTGTTTGAGTATCGCCGACGTGATTGTTGACGTCATCTGGTTCGGAAAGTTTCTGGGTGAGGGACGCGTTTTCCTGCCCCTTCCGCAATATCTGTCACCATAGTCATGCTCTCATACCACTACGACATCGCCGTTGTCGGCGCCGGACATGCGGGGACAGAAGCTGCGATGGCGGCGGCGCGGCTCGGGCTCAAGACTGTCCTGCTCACCATGAACGCAGACGCTGTGGCGCAGATGTCATGCAACCCAGCCATCGGAGGCGTCGCCAAGGGGCAGATCGTCCGCGAGATCGACGCACTCGGCGGCATCATGGGCCGCGCGACCGACGCCAGCGGCATCATGTTCAAAATGCTCAACGCCTCCAAAGGACCCGCGATGCACTCGCCGCGGGCTCAGTGCGACAAGAAGTTGTACCAGTTCACGGTCAAGAATTGGGTCGAGGACCAGCCAAACCTGACCCTGCGACAGGAGCTTGTCGAAGGGCTGCTGCTCGAGCCGCACGAGGATCGCAAGCGGGTGCTCGGCGTCGTCGCTCGCGGCGAGACGAAATACTACGCGAAGGCCGTGATCCTGACGACGGGCACATTTCTCAAAGCGATCATGCACACCGGCGAGGCAAAAACCTCCGGCGGTCGGGCTGGGGACTCCTCGGCGGAGATGATGAGCGATTCGCTGATAGAGTGCGGGTTCGAACTCGCCCGCTTCAAGACCGGCACGCCGTGCCGGCTCAATGGTCGCACGATTGACTTCAGCAAGCTGGAGGTGAGTGTCGGCGATGCCATTCCGCGGCCGTTCAGCTTCGGCACTGAGAGCATTACCGTGCCACAGGTGGTCTGTCACATCACCACGACAACGCCGGCGGTGCACGAACTGCTGAAGCAGAATCTCGAGCGGGCTCCGATGTACTGCGGTCAGATCCGTGCCTCGGGGCCGCGCTACTGCCCGAGCATTGAAGACAAAGTCGTGCGGTTCGCCGAGAAGGATTCGCACCAGATCTTTCTCGAGCCCGAGGGCCTGCACACGCGGGAGTATTACTGCAATGGCATCAGCACCAGCATGCCCAAGGACGTGCAGGCGGCGATGCTGAAGCTGATCCCGGGTCTGGAGAATGCCGAGGTGATGCGCTGGGGCTATGCGGTGGAGTACGACTATGCCCCGCCGACGCAGTTGCACCCGACACTCGAGACGAAGCCCGTGGCCGGGCTCTACTTCGCCGGGCAGATCAACGGGACCACGGGGTATGAAGAAGCTGCGGCCCAGGGCCTGATGGCGGGGCTGAATGCCGCGCTCAAGATCAAGAACGAAGCGCCACTGATCTTGGACCGCTCGCAAGCCTACATCGGTGTGCTGCTCGACGACCTCGTCACCAAGGGCGTCGACGAGCCCTATCGGATGTTTACCTCACGAGCTGAGTATCGCCTGCTACTCCGGCACGACAACGCCGATCGACGGCTGACTCAGCTCGGTCGCCGTGTGGGCTCTGTGGATGCCGATTCGTTGGCTCGGCTCGAGCTGAAAGAGAAGAAGATTACCGAGCTTCAGCAGCTTCTCCAGAGCACCCGCAGCGAGGGGGATTCGCTGATGACCTGGCTGCGGCGCACGAGCACCGAATGGCAAAATCTTGTTGCACGAGACCCCGCGTTGGCAAGCTGGGACGCTTCGCCCGACGTGGTGGAACAGGTGGTGCTGGAAGCGAAGTACGCTGGTTATATTGACCGGCAGGCGAGCGATGTGGAACGGTTCCGGAAGATGGAAAATCGCTCGATTCCCAGCACTTTTGACTATAATTTGGTGCCGCAGATGCGGATCGAAGCGCGGGAGAAGCTGGGTCGGATTCGACCGGTGAACTTGGGTCAGGCAAGCCGGGTGAGTGGCATCACGCCGGCGGATCTCGCAGTGCTGTTGTTTTATCTGGGGTAAGACGTTATACGCCGGCCTGCCGGTTGGGGCAGGAGCCGCGGACTGCGGTAAACCAGCACCGGCAAACCGCCAGAGTGGAGCATCTTGCCCCCTCTGTGCCCGGGGGAAATCCGACACTCGTGAGGATTCTGCCGACTTGGGGACCGCTTGCTCTTCCGCAGACTGCACAAGTTTGGCAAGATGAGCAATGTTCGGAACCTGGGAGGCCGATCTTTCCACGGATCGCGGATCACCCCGGAAGCGCCACGGCGATTGGACACGCAAGGCAAGGACGAACGAAACTGAGGGATCGACGGTGTCGGCAAACTGATCAGGTCCGATGGACTGAGACTGTCTTGGAAGCAGCGAAAGCTGCGAGCTTGCAGTCGAGTCGCTTGGCCGGGCAAGGATTGCCGGTTACAGTTGGTCGTGTTCGAGTTCGCCACTCGCGATACTCAGCACAGTTTCCCGTCCGCCACACGTGACCATTGCTCTGGCACAGGGAACGGATCCCGGTTCGGTTGATGTCGCTGGATGCGGCGTCATGCGGGCCTCCTTCATGCGAGTCGGCAGAGCCGGCAAAGGTAACGCGTATGAAGACGGTGTTCACGACTGGCGAGGCGGCCAAGATCTGCAAGGTCAGCCAGCAAACTATCATTCGTTGCTTCGATAACGGGCAACTCAAGGGCTTCCGGGTCCCCGGCAGCAAGTTCCGCCGCATCCCGCGGGAAGCCCTCTACCGCTTCATGCGGGACAACGGCATCCCGACCGACGCCCTGGAAAGCGGCAAGCGCAAGGTGCTGCTCGTTGACGACGATCCGGAAATCGTCGAACTCCTCAACCGCGCCCTGCTCGACGACGGGCGCTTTGAGGTCAAGATGGCGGCCAACGGCTTCGACGCCGGCATGATGGTCAAGGAATATCGCCCGGATCTGATCGTGCTCGACGTGATGCTTCCGGACATCAACGGCAAGGAAGTCTGCCACCGCGTGCGGGCCGACCCCAATCTCGAAGAGGTGCGGATCATCTGCATCTCGGGCATGGTCGAGGATGACAAGATCGCCGAGCTCAAGCTCGCGGGTGCCGACGATTTCGTGCACAAACCCTTTGACGTGGACATGCTCATTGAACGCATGTGCGCTCAACTGGAGTTGGAAGCACCGGCGCTGGTTTAAGTAGTTTTCTTGTAGGTCGTGCCTCCATACTCGGCACGACCTACAAAACGCTGTTTGAGAGGTGCGCGGTGGCCGACGGGTCTGTTGCACATCGCGCCGCGACGCTGGCCTGGCTCAGCCCCAGTGCTCCGCGTCTGGCCGCTCTGACATCCGACTCCGCGGCACAGTTCGTCAACGATCCCGCCTGCCTGCTGCTCCTGCTGCGTTTCTTGAGGCCTTCGCCGACCGCCGAATCTCTCTCCATTGCAGACGCCACGTTTCGACAGTCTTCAGTCCTTGAAGCGGTAGCGACCTATCTCGACACCGATGGCTGGTGCGATCCTACGCAGCCGGAAGTCTCGCGAATTCTGAACTATTCACGGACAATCGCTGCGAAAGCGGAATCACTGGCTGCCGTGAGCGGTACCTGCCCGCCCGCTGCGGCACGGGCTGCGGGTCTGCTTGCGCCGTTCGGTTGGCTCGCAATTGCCACCATCGATCCTCATGCGGCCGAAGCCTGTCGCGAGAAAGAGGACTTCGCCACCGAACCGGCCATCGTCGAAAGTGAACTCCTCGGCATGAGTGTGGACGCCCTGATGCGGCGACTACTGCACCGCTGGCGGCTTCCCTCGTGGCTGTCGAACACATTGGCCACCTTGCGGCTTCCTCTCGCTGATGCAGCACGTCTGGGTGCGGACGCGGCTCTCAGCAAAGTCGTGCGGTTTGCCATCGCGGCTGCGGAGAGCGACTACTATGGCCTGATTGGCCCGCGACTACGGAGCGTACTCCGCGAAATCGGCGAAGCACCCGCGGCGGAATTCACCTCGCACGGACTTGCCGCCAGCGCCGATCCGCGTCGGGTGCCGCTGCTCAAATCGCTGCTCACCAACACTGCCCAGGCACTGCGTGCGTCGGGGCAGAGCAGGGTGGGTGAACTCGAAGCTAGGATAGACTCGCTCCAATCGACCCTTCAAACCGCACGAGACGAGTTTGACATCCAGCTTCGCGATGCCAAGCTGGCGGCCTTGGCCGAGCTTGCAGCCGGGGCTGGGCACGAGATCAACAATCCGCTCGCCGTCATCAGTGGCAACGCCCAATGGCTGCGTGCCCGCGAGAGCGATGAATCGCGACAGCGTTCGCTCGACATCATCCATCGCCAGACCCATCGCGTGGCGGATCTGCTGAAGGATCTCATGCAATATGCCCGGCCATCGGCTGCGAATCCGGTCACCTTTGCTGTCAACGATTTGTTCCACGCGGTCGAGCGAGAAGCGGACCCGATCGCCGCCATCAAGGCGGTCTCGCTGCGTGTGGCAGCGGCGACTGTCCATGTCACCGCGGACCCGCAGCAGATCCGCAAGGCGATCAGCAATCTGGTACGTAACGCTTTGGACGTGACGCCCACTGGCGGTGTGGTCAGGCTCTTCAGCCGCGTGCGTGGGGCCAATGTCGAAATCGTCGTCGAAGACACCGGCCCGGGTCCGGCACCCGAAATCGTGCCGCACCTGTTCGATCCGTTTTACTCCGGTCGCGATGCGGGTCGAGGCCGCGGGCTTGGGCTCTCCACCGCGTGGCAGTGCGCTCAGCAGAACAACGGCACAATCCGCTTCGATCGTCGCGACGATGGCCCGACGCGGTTCATCCTTTCGCTGCCGCAAGCCGATCTGCAGCCGCTTGCGGAACGCCAGTCTGCGTAGGCCGTACCTGCTCCAAAAGTACTCCGACTCGTTACTGACCCGTAGCACTCCTATGATTTTGGATGGCCGCAGTTGCCTGCCCCTTGTGAAAGTCACAATTGGCAGTTAGCTTGAAAGGACTGCCTTTCAGGGGCGATGCGATGAATGTCCAGCAAACAGCCAGGATGCAAGAGCTACGCACCAGCATGCAGAGTCAGGAAAACTCGGAAACAGAGTGGTTTTTCAAAAGGATTGTTGTCGCGGAGCTACTACTTTCACTCTTCATTTTCGGTTCCTCGGCAGTGGCCTGGCTACTCATTGGCCGGTGAAGCCTTGGTGGGTATTGGCACAACTCGCCAAGTGTGTGCGATGTTGCCTCCAGCATACAATTCGCCCCATGCCTGTCCTGCACACACTCTGGACGACGGTCCTTGACGCGATCTATCCGCCGGAATGTCTGCTGTGTGCTCTGCCGTTGGATGAGACCCCGCGAACTGCAATGCTCTGTGAACAGTGCAATACAGCTCTCATCACTGACCTACTTCCTGCCTGTCCCCGCTGCGGTTGCACGGTCGGCATCGGGCTCGATGTCTCGAACGGATGCACACGCTGTTATAATCAGACCTTCCATTTTTCATCGGTCATGCGGCTTGGCCTCTACGATTACAAACTCAGGGACGCGGTCTTGAGGATGAAATCCTTGCATGGCGAGTCGCTGGCAGAAACTCTGGGACGGGTCTGGTTCGCACAGCACCGGGATCGGTTTCTGGCCTTGAATCCCAATGTTGTGGTGCCGGTGCCGCTTCACTTCACGCGTCGCCTGCGACGCGGCTACAACCAGGCGCAGGCCCTGGCGGAAGCCATCGCTCGCGGCTTGCGTGTTCCCTGTCAGCCGCGCTGCTTGCGGCGGATCCGGAACACAGCGAAGCAATCGGGGCTCACCGCCGCTGCCCGAAAGGAGAATGTGAAGGGTGCCTTTTCCGTCGGCCGGCGGTCGCTGGCACCAGATTTGCGAATCCTTTTGGTCGACGATGTCATGACGACAGGTGCAACGGCCAATGCCGCAGCCCAGACCTTGAGGAAAAGCGGTGCGGGACGTGTGGATGTCGCCGTGCTTGCACACGGATAGCGACTTGACTCGTGCTATAAACTGTAACGATAAGTCGAAGTTGTGCATGTGTGTGGCTTGAGCCCGTCGCGGCAGGGTCCGGGAAATTGCAATAGTGCACGGACAGGCGGAATTGTCATGGGAACCCGTTCTAAGTTCAGATAATCTGACATCAGGATTCACAGCCGGCAAGTACGGGGACCGTCGGCTGTAATTCACAGGGGGACGCATCATGGTACGAATGTTCTGGGGGATACTTTTGGTGGCCGTCGCCGCACTGCCTGCGAGCGCCGGGGCCCGCGATTTCTTCACCGAGTTTGAGAAAGACTTCGGCACCTCCGCGCGCGGCTCGCAACTTCAGCACTACTTCTGGGTCACCAACAACACCAAGCAGGTCGTGCATCTCGGTCAAGCCCGCGTGTCGTGTGGTTGCGTCGCAGCGACAGTGCTGCAAAATGTGCTCCAGCCCGGCCAAAGCACAGCCGTGCGGGCCATGATGGACACGCGGCGGATCCCGCACGCGAACGTGCTCAAAGAAGTGATTGTCTACGTGCCATTTCATGGGCCGATCATGGAAGAAGTGATGCTCAAGGTCCGCACCATCACGCGCGACGATTTGGTGATGACGCCCGACAAGCAGGAGTTCGGCACCGTAAAGCAGGGCAAGGAAGCAAAATCGACCGTCAAGGTCACGCTGTTCAACCATCCGCAGTTCGCCATCAATGAAGTCGTGGCCTCCGGAAAGTTCCTCAAACCCGAGCTCAAGCTGATCGACCAGACACCCACGACGACCACCTATGAAGTGACAACGACGCTGGACAACAAGTGTGCCGTCGGTAACTGGGCTTCGGAGGTCTGGCTCAAGACCAACACTCCTGGGATCGAACGCATCATGATCCCGATCGCCGTCAATGTCGTGCATCCCATCAGCGTGACTCCAGGTTCAGTGAATTTCAACGATCTCGCAGTCGGCAAAGAATCGCAGACCCGCATTCTGCTGACGGGGACGCAAGCGTTCAAGGTGTTGCAAGTCAAAGGTGTGGACGACATCCTGAGCGTGAAGGCCAGCAGCGAGGAATCCCGCCCGGTCCACACGCTCACGATCACCATCACTCCCAAGGAGAGTGGCGATCTGACCAAGTCGCTCGAAATCCTGACTGACAACAAAGACATGCCCAGTCTGTCGATCCCGATCACGGCAATGGTCCCGAAGAAGTAAACGCTTTGGAATCGAATCGGAAGCCCGGCGTGGTGTTCATAGAAAACACCAGCCGGGCTTTTTTCGTAATCAGGATACCCGATGACCACGCTCGCTCCGACGCCTCCGTTCCGGAAGCTCCTCGTTGCCAACCGCAGCGAGATTGCCATTCGCATCTTCCGCAGTGCTCACGAACTCGGGATTCGCACGGTCGCTATCTACAGCCACGAGGATCGCTTCGCGCTGCATCGCTTCAAGGCGGATGAAGCTTATCGCGTCGGTAAGCCCGGCGAACCGATCCGTGCCTATCTCGACATACCTGGCATCGTGCGACTCGCCAAAGAGATCGGCGTCGACGCGATCCATCCCGGCTACGGCTTCCTGAGCGAGAACGCCGCGTTCGCCGAAGCGTGTGCCGAAGCAGGAATCGCCTTCGTTGGCCCGAACCCGAAGATCCTGCAAAGCCTCGGTGACAAAGTTGCGGCCCGCCACATCGCGACCAAAGCCTCAGCCCCGGTCTTGAGCGGCAGCGATGCACCGATCAGCAATCCTGCCGACGCTAAAATACTCGCGAAGAAACTCGGCTATCCGGTCATGGTGAAAGCCAGCATGAGCGGCGGAGGCCGTGGTATGCGTGTGGTGCACAGCGAGGAGAAGCTCGAAGACGCCCTGACGCAGTGTGCCCGTGAAGCCGGCAACGCCTTCGGCGATCCCAGCGTCTTCCTCGAAAAATTCGTCAGCCGGGCCAAGCACATCGAAGTGCAGATCCTCGGCGACCAGCACGGCGGACTCGTGCACCTCTACGAACGCGATTGCTCCGTGCAGCGGCGGCATCAAAAGGTGGTCGAACTCGCCCCCGCGCCGAACCTCCCCGACGCCACGCGGCAGGGTATTCTCGACGCGGCTCTTCGCATCGGACGCACCGTAGGCATCGACAACGCCAGCACCGTCGAATTCCTTGTCGACTCCGACACCGGCGAGTTCTACTTCATCGAGGTCAACCCACGGATTCAGGTCGAGCACACCGTCACCGAAGCCGTGACGGGCTACGACATTGTCCGCACGCAGATTCTTATCGCCAGCGGTCTACCGTTGAGCGATCCCGAAATCGGCCTGGGTGATCAGAGCAAAGTCCACTGCCAGGGCTTCGCGATTCAGGCCCGCATCACGACCGAAGACCCTGCCAACGGCTTCGTGCCCGACTACGGCCGTCTCAGTGCGTATCGCAGCGCCAGCGGGGCTGGCATCCGGCTCGACGCGGGGACTGCGTTCGGCGGGGCTGTCATCACACCATACTATGACTCGCTACTCGTCAAGCTCACAGCGAGCGGGCTGCGATTTCAGGACGCGGCCCGTCGCCTGGAGCGGTCGCTGCAGGAGTTCCGCGTCCGCGGCGTGAAGACCAATATCCCGTTCCTGCTGAACCTGGTGCTGCATCCAAAGTTTCTCGACGGCTCGGTGACGACGCGGTTTCTCGATGAGTCGCCGGAGTTGTTCCAATTTCCCGAGCGGCGTGATCGGGCCTCGAAACTGCTCGGCTATCTCGCGGAGGTGATCGTCAACGGACATCCGGAAGTGAAAGGGAAACCGAAGCCCGAGCTCCATCCCGGCAGCGGTGAAGTGCCGTTCCACAATGTCGAGGTGGGGCAACTCACGTCCACGAAACCGGCCGGATTGCCGAAGGGGTCGCGTGACCGATTCAAGGAGCTTGGAGCCGAGAAGTTTGCTGCATGGGTGCGGGCCGAGCCGCGGCTGCTGATCACCGACACGACCATGCGCGATGCACATCAGAGCCTGCTGGCGACGCGCATGCGGACCTACGACATGCTGCACGTGGCAAACCGCTACGCGCGTGTGCACGCGGACCTGTTCTCGCTGGAAATGTGGGGCGGTGCGACCTTTGACACGTCGATGCGGTTCTTGAAAGAGTCGCCGTGGGACCGCTTGACGAGCCTGCGCGAGCGTGTGCCGAACATCCTCTTTCAGATGCTGCTGCGGGCAGCGAGTGCGGTCGGCTATTCAAATTATCCCGACAACGTGGTGAAGGCATTTGTACGGGAGAGTTCCGACGCCGGCATGGACATCTTCCGGATCTTCGACGCCTGCAACTACCTGCCGAACCTGAACATGGCCATTGAAGCCGTGCGGGCCACTGATGGAATCGCCGAGGCCGCGATTTGCTACAGTGGCGACATTCTCGATCCCAAACGTGACAAATACACGCTCACCTACTTCGTCGATCTCGCGAAGCAGCTAGTGAAGATGGGCACGCACTTTCTCGCCATTAAGGACATGGCCGGTTTGTTGAAGCCCGTCGCGGCTCGCAAGTTGGTGAAGGCGCTGCGGGCGGAGATCGACGTGCCGATCCACTTCCATACGCACGACAGCGCCGGTGGTCAGATCGCGTCGTATCTCATGGCGGCCGAGGAAGGTGTGGACATTGTGGATTGTGCGTTTTCACCGCTCGCGGGTGTGACAGCGCAGCCGAGCCTGAATGCGCTGGCTGAGGCGGCCCGCTTCACGCCGCGGGACACGAAGCTCGAATTCGACACCCTCCAGAACACGGCGTACTACTGGGACGAGGTGCGCTCGTTCTACGCCGCGTTCGAGTCGGGCCAGCTTGCAAGCTCGAGCGAAGTCTATTTGCACGAGATGCCCGGCGGTCAGGCGACGAACCTGATGGTGCAGTCGAAATCGCTGGGCCTCGCGGGTCGCTGGCCGGAGGTCTGCCGCATGTATGCGGATGTGAACCGCATGTTCGGCGACATCGTCAAGGTGACGCCCACGTCCAAAGTCGTCGGCGACATGGCACTGTTCATGCTCGCGAACGGGCTCACACCTGACGAAGTGCAGAATCCGGAGAAAGAGATCGCGTTCCCGGAGTCAGTCGTCGAATTCTTCGAAGGCAAACTTGGCATGCCGCCGGGCGGTTTCCCGGCACAGCTCCAGACTAAAGTGCTTCGTGGTAAAAAACCGCTCACCGAGCGGGCTGGTCTCGCTCTGCCTCCGGCGGACTTCGACGCCACCGCACGCGCACTGGAAGACAAGCTGCACCATCCGGCGACGGGGCAGGATGTCATTTCGAGTCTGATGTATCCGAAGGTGTTCACCGAGTTCATCGACCACGTGCACAAGTATTCCGATGTGAGCGTGCTGCCGACGCCGGTGTTTTTCTACGGCCTGGAAGTGGGGGAAGAGGTCAACATCGAAATCGAGCCGGGCAAGGTGCTGATCATGAAGTTCCTCACGCTTGGCGATCCGCAGCCCGACGGCAAGCGCGGCGTCTTCTTCGAGCTCAACGGCCAACCGCGAGAAATCTTCGTCCTCGATGGCAGCCTCTCAGCGAAGGACATCGTCACCGCCCGCAAGGCGGAGGCGGGTAACGTCAATCATGTGGCTGCACCGATGCCCGGTGCGGTGGCATCCGTGCTGGTGGAAGTCGGCGACGAAGTCGGGAAGGGGCAGAAACTCGCGGTGATGGAGGCGATGAAGATGGAGACGACGCTCTATGCTGACAAAGCCGGCACAATCGCCGAGGTGCTGGTGAGCAATGGCTCCCAAGTCGCCGGCGGAGACCTGCTGTTCCGCTTCGAGGGATGAAACGACTCGCACATCAAGCCGTCGGCTGTTGCAGAGTGGCAAGAAAATAGCCGACGGCAAACGAGAGTGCCAACAGCACCGTGACGATGATCCCGCCGATGATCATCCGCGTGCGCGTGACAATTATTCCATCCACAGCCAGCACATCGGCTTCGCCGCTGTCGTCGTCGGTGACTGCGACAGGCAGCGGAGTGGGCTGGGGTTTGGGCGTGTGTCGGGGTTTCGGTTTCTCGCTCGATTTCACGGCGGGGTTGAGCAGTGCCTCGAAGTCGCTGCGTTCGAAGAGCGGCATCGCCTCAAATTGCTGTGCCGCCACAGGATTCGACTCGACGGCGACGCCGGCGGTCGCCGGGACGAGAATCTGCTTGCCGCATTTGGGACAGCCGACCTGCGTTCCCGCTTTGCGGCGTGCAATGCTGAGCATGCGATCGCAGGCGGTGCATCGGAAAGTAATCGGCATGCCGTGCTCCAACTTTGTTTGAGTTGCCGCGTTCTGGCGCAAGTCTACGGCCCGCGTACGCTATTGTGAATACTGCTGCTGCGGATTCAACGGGCCGCTTGACCGGATGTTGGTCCCGCGAACAATGGTAGCGTAGCACCTCGGGGAGTCAGTCGCATGAACCGTGTCATCGCCGTGATCGTTTTGTCGATCGGAGCACTCACTGCCGCCGCCGCCGGCCCCATTGATCAGGTCATCTTCAAAGATGGCTTCAGCATCACCGGCCGGCGCTACAAAGAGCAGGAGATGATCACCGACCGGCAGAACGGCACCAGCGTGGTCGTGCCGAAAGCCCGCGGGTTCGACATCATCGAGACCGGCCCCAAGTGGATCATTTTCAGCAACAAGACCCAGCAGGTCGGGAAGCTGCTGGAAAATGTCCGCGGTGAAAACGAATTCAAAATGTACGACCGCCCCGTGATCTTCAAAGGTAAACACCCGCTGCCGGCCAATGGCCTCGTGAAAATCGGCGAGTGGAACGACAAATGGATCCGTATCATCCGCGTCGACATTCCGATTAACAAGAGCTTCGCCGAGATTGAACAGCGTGTTCACTCCGTGAGCCCGACGCGGATCGTGATGCCTTCGGCGAACTATCTCTGGTATCCTTTCCATGACACCCGCGAATTTGATCCCCAACTCATCCGCAAGATGATTGCCACGCATCCGGACAACAATCAGGAAAACGGTCCCCCTGATGCCGACAAGCGTCTGGACATTGCCCAGTTCATGAAAGACGCCGGCTGGTTCGATGTCGCACTCAAGGAAATTGACAAAGCCCGGATTGACGTGCCGGGTGTGTGGGCCAAAGAAGTCAATGAGCGGGCCGAGAAGCTGACAGCCGAGATTCAGAAAGCCAAGACAGCACGACTGACAGTGGAGCTTGAGAAAGCAGTCAAATCGGGACGCTATCAGACCGCGGGCGAACTTATCAATCTGTTCGACGAGAAGACCGCCGACTCCAGCGATGCCAAGCTCTTTGCAACCATGAAGGCTCAGGTGGAGATCGTCGAGCCGCGCTTTGCCAAGGGTCGCAAGCTTCTGCGAGCCACACTCGATCGCCTGACCGGCGGGACGCCCAGCGAATCCATCGGTGCCCTAGGCGGCGGCTACGCACTCGGTTCGCGTGCACCGGTGCTGACTCCCGAACAGACCACGCTCCTCGCCGCAGGCGAACAGGTCCTGGCAGAGATCCACCCCGACACCGTCGAGCGTATCGATTTCTTCCTCAGCCTCGCGGAGCAGGCGGAGCGTCGCATCCTCAACGGTGAAGATCCCGGCACGACGCCGGAGAAGCTCATCGCCTTGGCGATGACGGGCTGGATCAAAGGCCGCAATGGTGCGGAGCAGAATGTCGACACAGCGATCCGCTATTGGAAATGGCGCGACATGCTGCTTGCTTATCAGGTGGAACCGACTATCAATAATCGCCGCGAACTCTACGCGAACCTCATCGCAGGCGGTGCTCCACTCCCTCCCGAAGAGATAGCTCAGATCATTGGCTACCTGCCGCCACCCGAGCCGGAAAATCTTGAGAAGCGCTTTGGAGTGCAGGTGCAGCCAGGCATCTACCGCCGCAACACGGGGCCGCTGCGGGAGACGGCGAATGGCGTCGATTACGTCGTACGACTGCCGAGCGAATACCATCACGGCCGCCCGGCCCGACTGATCCTGGCCCTCACGCATCACTCGCTTCCCGCCGATGAGATGATCCGCTACCTCGGCGCTGAAGCCGACCGCCACGGCTGCATTGTCGTCGCGCCGCAGTGGGTCAATGAATGGGATCAAGCCTACGATTGGAGCGGGGATCAACACTACATGGCCCGGGGCGTGCTGCGCGACGCACTCAAGCACTTCCGCATCGACAACGACCGCGTATTCCTCTTCGGTTACAACGAGGGGGCCAATTTCGCCATGGACCTCGGCGCGTCGCATCCCGATCTCTTCGCCGGCGTCGTCGCCATGGCACCGAATCCGAAGCACTTCAACATGTTCATGCACTACTGGCGGAATATGCAGAAGTTGCCCCTCTATGCCTGCATCGGCTCGATCGCCGGGGATTCGTTCAGCAACCTCCGTCGATGCTTCGAGGACTGGATGCCGAAGGGCTATCCCGCCATCGGCGTAATCTATCGCGGCCGGGCTGCGGAGTGGTTCGCCGGGGAAGTGCCGACCATGTTTGACTGGATGAGCCCAAAGAAACGCGTCAACGGTACAGCGGTCCTGCGGCTCAATGAACCCGTCGAACCCTGGATCAGCATGCGCGACGCCGACGACCGCTTCTACTGGGTCGGCAGCGATAAACTCGACAAGTACAGCACACTCGAACAACGCGGCGGCAAGAGCTTCACCCCCGCCGAGATCAGCGCCGACATCCGGCAGGGCAATCACATCGTGCTCCGAACACGCGGCACGCAAAACGTCATCATCTGGCTCGACCGCAACATGATCGACTGGTCGAAACCGATCCGCGTTTCCATCAACGGCACCGTTCCGAATGGCTACCGGGCGAAAGTCCTGAAACCCGACATTGAACTCATGCTGGAGCAGCTTTACAAGACCGGCGACCGCTCGCTGCTATTTTTGAACCGGCTGGAGTTCCCAACGGTGCGCTAACTTTTGAAGTGCCGTCGAAACCCGGCAGCATGCTCTTTCAGCAGCTTCGTCAGTTCCACACTGTGCAACTGACTGAGCGCAGTGAATCGCAGCGTCAGCACGTCGCCATTCTCGCCACGGTCCGCTTCAATCGCAGGCTCCGTGCCGAACTTCTCCACGCGAGCCAGGTTGAACTGCCCCGGTTCGCCCACAAACCGGCACTCGAGCGCCTTTGCTTCTTTCGTCTTCCAGCGGCTCCAGCTTTTGGTGCAGCCGGGCAGCTTGAAGAGCAGGGCATCGCGGCTGTCCCAGCGGATATCCAGATCTGCATCCACGCTCGCCATGAGCTTCAGCATCGCGGGCAGCAAGCTGCGATCCCATTTGACGCCCTTGCCCGGCGGGAAGCCTTTCTCGGACAGGTGCCACTTTTCGCCGTCGATCTTCCAGGGCATCAGATTGCCCACGTCCGTGCCCAGTTTGCCAAGTTGGGCATGAAACGACGCAATCGCGTCTTTCAAAAATGACTGGAACTTCGCGTCGTTGACCTCTTCGCGCTTGGTGATCGTGATCACGATCCACTGCCACGGCCCACGCGGATTCTGCACCTCCACGCGATGATCGCGCGAATAGCCTTCGAGCCCGGGTGTGTCGCTGAGCGGTTTCAGATTCAATTGGGCGCTGAGTGTCGCTTCTTTGGTGAAGTTGCGACCGACGCGGAAGATCAATTTCAGATACGCCGGGTGGCTGGTCGCAGCGTGCAAAAACCAGCCATGCGACTTCTTTAGAGCCGCAATCTCAACTACGCTGCGGTGATTCCAGTTCGTTTCCGAGAATTGACCGAGTTCGTGAATCGCCGCCTCCAGATCGGCCAGTGCCTGCCCATCCCACTTGCAGGGCAGGCCGTGCGTGGTGATGCGATCCTGCGTGTGCCATTTCTGGCCATCCGCTTCCCACGGCAGTTTCATCTCCGCACCTACGTCGGCAATGTCCACGCCGGCCACGGCCTTCGCCAGGGCTTTCTTCGCGTCGTAGATCTCCCGCAGCCTCCGCGGTCCCGCCGCGAGGACCTCCTTGAGAATCCGCGCCGTGTGCGATTGCTCGGCGAACTGTTCCGCGACCACCTCAGGCGTGCCCTGGGCCACAATCCGGCCGCCACCGCTGCCCGCTTCGGGGCCGAGGTCCACCAGCCAATCCGCGCTCTTGATCACATCGACATTGTGTTCGACGACGATCACCGTGTTACCGAGATCGACCAGTCGCTGCAGCACGTCGAGCAACTTCTTAACATCGTCGAAGTGCAGTCCGGTCGTTGGTTCATCGAGGAGATAAAGCGTGCGACCTGTTGATGGCCGTGCCAGTTCGGCCGCGAGCTTCACGCGCTGCGCTTCGCCGCCCGACATCGTCGGTGCCGGCTGTCCCAGAGCCATGTAACCGAGGCCGACATCCGCGAGCGTCTGCAGCACGACGCGGATTTTCGGGATGTTGCCGAACAATTCCATCGCTTCGCTGATCCGCAGATTGAGCACATCGCTGATCGTCTTGCCGCGATACTGCACCGCCAGGGTCTCCGGGCTGAAGCGGGCCCCGCGGCAGGTGTCGCATTCGACCCAGACATCCGGCAGGAAGTGCATCTCGATTTTCTTCTGGCCCATCCCCTCGCAGGCTTCGCAGCGGCCACCCTTCTGATTGAAGCTGAAGCGGCGGGGAGCGTAGCCGCGGACCTTGCTCTCGGGCAAACGGGCGAAGAGTTCGCGGATGAGATCGAACACGCCCGTATAGGTGGCCGGGTTGCTGCTGGGCGAGTTGCCGAGCGGATCCTGATCGACGCGAATGATTTTGTCGATCTTGTCCAGTCCGCGGATCTCGTCGTGTGCCGCTCCCTTGGTGCTGGCTCGGTTAAGCCGCCGGGCCAGCGTGTTATAGAGCACTTCGTGCACCAGCGAGGATTTACCCGAACCGCTGACGCCCGTGATCGCGATGAGCGTGCTGAGCGGGAGGTGCAGGTCGACATTCTTGAGATTGTGCTGCCGGGCTCCGAACACGGAAAGGAAGGAGTCAGAAGGAAGCAGGAAGAAGTCCGAAATTTCCTTCGGCGTATCGATCTTCACTGCTTTCTGCTTCCTTCTTCCTGCTTCCTTTGTTTCAATCCGCCGATTGGATGGCACCGCGATCGCCGCGCGGCCAGAGAGATATTTCCCCGTCAGCGATTGTTCTGAGTTTGAAACCGTCTTCAAGGTTCCCGACGCGGTGATTGTGCCTCCCTGATCGCCGGCGCCGGGCCCGAAATCCACCAGATGATCCGCAGCCGCAATCACTTCGCGATCGTGTTCTACGAGCACCATGGTATTGCCGAGATCGCGAAGGTTCTTCAAGGCTCGCAGCAGGCGGGCATTGTCGCGGGGATGCAAGCCGATGGTTGGCTCATCGAGGACGTAGAGCACGCCGGTCAGTCCGCTGCCGATCTGCGATGCGAGTCGGATGCGCTGGGCTTCGCCGCCACTGAGCGTAGGGCCGGCTCGGTCGAGCGTGAGATATTCGAGACCGACATCGACGAGAAACTGCAGGCGATTCATCACCTCACGCAGCACCTCCCCGGCGATCTGACGATCGCGCTTACTGAGCTTGAGTGCTGTGATGTGCGAATGAGCGTCGCCGAGCGGAATACCGCAGACGTCGCCGAGAGTGCGATCAGCGAATCGCGTCGCGGCGGCATCCTTCCGCAGTCGTGAGCCATGACAGGTGGGGCAGGGGATCTCACCCGTAAGATGCTCCAGACGAGCACGACAAACGTAGCTCACACGCGAGGCTTCATCCACCGCGGGGAACAATCCCTTGTATTGAAAGCTCACGCCGCTTTTGTTGCCAACGACCAGCCACGCTTCGCCCGTGCCGTGGAGTACTGTCCTCTGCTGCGACGGCTCAAGCTTCCCGGATGGCGTGTCGAGCGAGAAACCACCGTTCCGCGCGATCGCCTCGGCAAACGGCAACCAGGGGCTCTCTTTCACCAGACTTGGCCAGGCAATGATCGCACCCTCACGCAGGCTCTTCGTTGCGTCGCCGATCAGCAGATTGACATCCGCCCCCTTTTGCACGCCCAGGCCTTCGCAGCTTTTACACCAGCCAAGCGGGCTGTTGAAGCTGTAGTTGTGCGGGTTCAGCGGCTCGTAGCTGGTCCCGCACTGTGAGCAGGCCAGGTGACGCGAAAACTTCTCGACCTTCCACTCCGGCTCCTCACGCTCCGTTTCCACAAACGCGACGCTCATTTCGCCCTTGCCGAGTTCGAGAGCCTGCTCCACGGCCTCTGCGATGCGGGTGCGATTGCCGGCCCGGATCACATTGCGATCGACGACGACCTCGACCTTGTGTTTGCGCTTGTGATCGATCGCCGGGACATCGTCGAGATTGTGCGATTTGCCATCGATGCGCACGCGGATGAACCCCGACCGGCGGATCTCGTCGAAGATCGCCTCGTATTTCTCTTGTCCGCGACGCTCAATCGGCGCGAGAAGATAGAGCTTCGTGCTTTCGGGATAGTCGAGGATCGTCTCGATGATCTCGTCGGAGGTCTGGGTGCCGATGGGGATCTGGCATTTCGGGCACCAGCGTTTGCCGAGTCGAGCGTAGAGAATCCGCAGGTAGTCGTAGATCTCCGTGATGGTGCCGACCGTGCTCCGCGGGCTGCGACTGGTCGTCTTCTGCTCGATCGCCACCGCCGGTGACAAACCGGTGATCTGCTCCACTCGCGGCTTCTGCACCTGCCCCAGGAACTGTCGGGCGTAGCTCGACAGACTCTCGACATACCGCCGCTGCCCCTCGGCGTAGATCGTGTCCATCGCCAATGACGACTTGCCCGAACCCGATGGCCCACAGAAGACGGTCATCTTGTCCCGCGGCAGCTTCGTCGAGACATTCTTCAAATTGTGCTGGCTGGCACCCGTCACTTCGAGATGCGTGATGCGCCCCACAACTCCTGAGGCGATCGCTTTCTTCTTCGCCTTCGCTTTCGTCTTCATACCCAGCGAGCCGCGGAGGGCATTGCCGGTGTGGGACGCTTCACACTTTGCCACTTGCTCGGGCGTACCGACAGCAACGATCTCCCCGCCGCCGTTGCCGCCATCGGGGCCCATGTCGATCAGCCAGTCGGCGGTCTTGATTACATCGAGATTGTGCTCGATCACCAGCACAGTGTTGCCCTTCTCGACGAAGCCGTGCAGCACTTCGAGCAGCTTGCGGACATCTTCGAAATGCAGGCCCGTCGTCGGCTCATCGAGGATGTAGAGAGTTTTGCCCGTACCGGGCCGCACCAGTTCCTTGGCGAGTTTGATGCGCTGTGCTTCGCCGCCGGAGAGCGTCGGCGACGGTTGCCCGAGCTTGATGTAGTCGAGGCCGACATCGTGCAGCGTCTGCAGCATCTGCCTGATCTTGGGCACGTGCTCAAAGTGTTCCAGTGCCGCGGCGACTTCCATCTCCAGCACGTCGTGGATGCTCCGCCCGCGATACTTCACCTGAAGCGTTTCGCGATTGAAGCGGTGCCCGTCGCAGACCGGGCAGGTCACCCAGACGTCGGCGAGGAAATCCATTTCGAGCTTGTTGAGGCCGTTCCCTTCGCACGCTTCGCAGCGGCCAGTGCCGGTGTTGAAGCTGAAACGCCCCGGCTTGTAGCCACGGGTTTTCGCCTCGGTCATCTGGGCGTAGAGGTTGCGGATTTCGTCGAAGAGCTTGATGTATGTCGCCGGGTTCGACCGCGGCGTGCGGCCGATCGCTGTCTGATCGATGTCGATCAACTTGTCGATATTCTCCTCGCCTTCGATCTCTCCGTTGCGGAATGTTGAATTCGGCACGCGGATTTCAGAACCTTCGATTTCTTCCTCCTCGACTCCGCGTTCCGAATTCCGCATACCGAATTTGAGAACATCGTTGACGAGCGAGCTTTTGCCGGAGCCGCTGACGCCGGTGACGACGACAAACTTGCCGAGCGGGATGTCGACGGTGACGTGCTTCAAGTTGTTCTGTGTCGCGTTGACGATTCGCAACTTGTGGCCGTTTCCCTTGCGTCGCATGGCGGGAATCTCAATCTTCTTCGTGCCGCTCATGTACGAACCGGTGAGGCTTGCCGGGTTGCGAATCACCTCGGCTGGCGTGCCTGCCGCGACGACCGATCCGCCGCGGACACCCGGTCCGGGGCCGAAATCGACGAGATAATCCGCCGCGGCCATCGTCTCCTCGTCGTGCTCCACCACGAGCACGGTGTTGCCCATGTCACGGAGGTTTTCGAGACTTTCGAGCAGCTTGGCGTTATCGCGCGGGTGCAGGCCGATGCTGGGTTCGTCGAGAATGTAGAGCACGCCGACGAGGCCGCTGCCGATCTGCCCCGCGAGGCGGATCCGCTGAGCTTCCCCGCCGCTGAGTGTCGGTGCTGCACGGTCGAGGCTGAGATAATGCAGGCCGACGTTGAGCAGGAAGCCGAGTCGGGCACGGATCTCTTTGAGTAGTTCTTCCGCGATCACTTTCTGCACGGGTGTCAGCTTGCTGGCATACTGCTCGAACCACGGCACGAGATCGCCGAGCGGCAGGCGGCCGACTTCGACGAGCGTCTTGCCGTGAACCTGCACCGCCCGCGCCTGCGGGTTCAGCCTCTGGCCATGACACCCGGGACACTGCATCACGCTCATCGACTTTTCGAGTTGCACGCGTCGCGGCATGGCTGCTGACTTCTTGAACTGCGACATCAGTTGCGGGACGACGCCTTCCCACTTGCCGCCGTGCTTCCAGATCCCGCTTCGCTGCTTCCACTCCCAGACGATGTGCCGGTCCCCGCTGCCGTGAAGAAGCAGATTTTTGTGCTCCTCGCTCAGCTTGTTCCACGGCATCTTCAGATCGATCTCGAGGCTTTTCCCAACGCCTTCATAGGTGTGCTTCCGCCAGCGGCCCATGCCTTTGAATGGCCCCACCAGCGGAACGGCTCCGCCTGCAAAGCTCAAGCTCGGATCGGGCACCAGCAGGTCGGGATCAAACGTGTACTTGGTACCGAGGCCGTCGCATTCAGGGCACATACCATGCGGGCTGTTGAAGCTGAAAAGCTGCGGGCTGGGCGGTTCATAACTGACCTGGCAATGCGCACAAGCGTACTTCGCCGACAGGAGCAAATCGGAGTACTCGTCCTTGGCCTGCTCGACGCTGATGATGACCGCGCCGTCGGCCAAGGCCAGCGATTGCTCCACGGCTTCCGCGATCCGCGTCCGCTGGCTGCCGTCAGTGCTGTCCAGCACCAATCGATCCACGACCACTTCGATGAAGTGCTTGATCTTCTTGTCGAGCTTGAGATCGTCGGTCATCCGCACTACGGTACCATCGACTCGTGCCCGCACGTACCCGCGTTTGATCAGGTCCGCGAAGAAGTCCTTGAACTCGCCCTTCTGACTGCGAACGACCGGTGCCAGCACCAGAAAGCGTGAACCCGCCGGCAGTGTAAGGACGCGACCTACGATCTGCTCGCGGCTCTGAGCCGTGATCGGTCGGTCGCACTTGGGGCAGTGTCCTTCGCCGAGCCTGGCGTAGAGCACGCGGAGATAGTCGCTGACCTCCGTGATCGTGCCGACGGTGCTGCGCGGATTGCGACCTGCGGTCTTCTGCTGAATGCTGATGGCCGGTGAAAGCCCGGCGATATAGTCGACGTCTGGTTTCTGAAGCTGACCCAGAAACTGCCGGGCATAGCTCGATAGGCTTTCGACGTACCGTCGCTGCCCCTCTGCGTAGAGCGTGTCAAAGGCCAGCGAGCTTTTCCCCGAACCGCTGACTCCGGTGAATACGATCAGCTTGTTCCGCGGGAGTTCGAGATTGATGTTCTTGAGATTGTGCTCGCGGGCACCCCGAACGATGATCGTCTCATTATCCATGTGAAGCAGGTCGCCTCCGAGCGCATCTACGGTACATTTGTGAGTATAGTCAGCCGGGTCGGGGAGACCCAATGCCCGGAATGCCCACACACGGCGATTGCATGTGATAACCTGAATTCGGATCAGTCGCGGAACTCTTCCCTGCAGCGAGCGTCAGAGTGATAACGCCGTGAACTCCGTCGACCGCCGTCTGATCGATGAAACTCTCTCGGGGCAGTCGGCCGCGTATGGCGAGCTAGTCCGCCGCTATCAGGACCGGTTGTTCAACGCGATCCTTCGCGTTGTGGATCGCCCTGAAGATGCCGCGGATGTGATGCAGGATGCGTTTGTCAACGCCTACCTGAACCTGCGGAGTTTCCACGGCGACTCGGAGTTCTACACTTGGCTCTACCGCATTGCCTTCAATGCTGCCATCAGTTGGCGGCGAAAGCAGCGGTCCCGCGTGAGCTTGCAGAGCAGCGGAATGGAGCTTGCTGAGCCCGCTGATACTCGCCGCGACAGCCGCCCCGGTGAGGCGATGGAGCGACGCGAAGACGAGGACAAGCTGGAAGCCTCGATGGCTAGGCTCAGCGACGACCACCGGCAGGTGCTGGTCCTGAAGGACCTCGAAGGGATGAAGTACGACGAAATTGCAGAGATTCTCGAAGTGCCGATCGGTACGGTCCGAAGCCGGCTCCATCGGGCCCGACTCGAACTGCACGATCTGCTGACCGACGAACCGAGTGAAATTCATGAAGGGGAGGGGAGTACGCTCCCGGAACGATGCTGACCGCGAACGACCGAATTCTGATTGCCGCCTCTGTCGATGGATCGCTCGATCCACGCCAGCATGAACGTTTGCATCTGCTGCTGAAGCAATCCAGCGACGCCCGCCGTCTCCAGCGAGCATTGCGGCGTGAGCGTTCGAAGATTGCAGAATTGCCACAACACTCGGCCCCCGCGAGTGTACTGCCTGCGGTGATGGCAAGGATTGCGGAGGTGGAGCCGTGGTCCACGCTCCCCAGCGTATCGAGGGTGCCGCAGAAGCGTCGCTTGCTACCGTTTGCTGTCGCCGCTTCGGTGGCGATGCTCGCAGGGCTCGGCGTCTGGTACGGCGTGCAGGCGAATCAGCATCGAGGTCTGGCGCAGGCTCAGGTCCAGTCACTCCCTCATGTCGAGCCGACTGAGCCGATGATTCTCGATGTCTCGCCGGAAGTGGTCAGCCGCATTCCACTCTTTGATTATCCCGACGATGTGGTGGTCGTGGATCCTGAGGTCGCACCGGTGCCCCGTGTAGCCCCGGATCGCCCGCGTGAGGTCTATGGCGCTCCGTTCATTCCATTGCCGAAGCTGGACGCCGTGCAGGTGAAGTTGCCGCTGCTGGCGGAATTCCAAGACTTGAATCGCGACGAGGTCAAGAAACGACTGACGCTCGAACTCTCGAAGTCGCCTACCGTCCGCGTGGACTTGTTTAGCCGCGACCCACTGAAAGCTGCTGAGTTGCTCATTGCCACGGGCCGGGCTACCGGAGTGCACGTGATCATCGATCGCGTCGCCCAAGAGCGACTGCGACGTCGCATTCCTACGACGTGGCTGCTCTACAGCGAGAGCCTCACGCCGGAGGAGATCACAACCTGGCTCCTGCGACTCGCTGCGGCGGACGCGAAACCGGCGACCGCGAACCCTACTCAGACCGTTTATCAATCATTGCACATCCCCGGCACGTCCTCGCACGACGCCAAGGATCTGAAGGATCTGTTGGGCATTGAACAACGCAAGCTGAAAACCACGAAAGCGAACCCGGCCAAACCGCTGAGCGATGGGACTCTGGCTGAGATTTCGTCGAGCCTGCAGAAGGACAAATCCGCGATTCTGGTGAGCTACCTGCCGCAGAAGTCCCGCGTAAACCCCAACTATTCGCGGGACATCAAAGCCTGGTTGGATCGTCGCGGCGACCGCAAGCCAGGCACGGTCGCTTTGGAAGTGATTCTGCATTGAGCCGCTGCACGTAACGCGGTAGTAACAGTTCGATTAACAAGTCTCGCGTTTACACGTCATGAGAGGGGTAAGATGCTGATTGCATCTCCAGAGGGCTTGTCATGCGTTATTGTCCTGCATTCGCCGCGTTCGTGTTTTTCTCGGGGTCACTCTCCGCGGCCGGCCTCGTCGTGCCGGAGGATCGCCATGTCCCGCCGCTGGCGATGGTGAGCCACCGCGTCGATGCGACAATCGACGATCAGGTCGGCGTGACGTATGTCGAGCAAATCTTCCGCAACCACACCAGTCGACCGCTTGAAGCAACTTATCTCTTCCCCGTCCCCAAGGGCGCGAGTGTCGACAAGTTTGTGATGTGGATCGACGGTCGCGAAACCACTGGCGAACTGCTCGACGCGAAGAAGGCGAAAAAGATCTACACAGACATCGTCCGACGTACGCTCGATCCGGGCCTGCTCGAATATGTCGGCTCTGACCTGCTGCAGATGAAAGTCTTTCCCGTCCCGCCGCGCGGCGATGTCAAAGTGAAGATCCGCTTCACCGCACTCGCTGTCAAAGATCACGGTCTGGTCGAATACACTTATCCGCTGCGGACCAGCGGCAAGGCCACCCGGACACTCGAAGATTTCTCCGTAAAGATCCAACTCAAATCGCAGCAGGCGATCGCATCGATTTACAGCCCAACGCACAACATTGACATCGCCCGCCACGGCAGTCACTCGGCTACCATCGGCTTCGAAAAGAATCAGTCGCTGCTCGACAAGGACTTCCTGCTCTACTACGGCACCAGTGATCGCGAGATCGGTCTGAATTCGATCGTCTACCGCCCCGTTGGCAGCGAAGACGGCTACTTCATGTTCCTGATCTCCCCCGAAATCGAAGCTGCGAAGAACGTCCGCGTGGCACGCGATCTGGTGCTGGTCCTCGACACCAGCGGCAGCATGAGCGACGTCAAACTGACCCAGGCCCGCAAGGCATTGAAGTACTGCCTCGCTCACCTCGGCAAAGAGGACCGGTTTGCCTTGGTGAACTTCGCGACGACGGTGCGGACGTTCAAGGACGATCTCTGCGACAACACACGCGACAACGTGGAGCTTGCCAATAAGTGGGTCGATGATCTCCGCCAGAGCGGGGGCACGGCCATCCTGCCTGCTCTGAATCGCGCACTCGATTTCAGCACGTCGAACGCAACACGCCCCTTCACGGTGGCATTCTTCACGGACGGCATGCCGACGGTCGACGAAACTGATCCTGTCAAAATCGTCGAAGCAATCACCTCGCGGAACAATAGCAGCACGCGGATTTTCACCTTCGGCGTTGGCGATGATGTCAACGCAGCCATGCTCGATCAACTCGCCGACGTGACCAAAGCGGTGACGACTTACGTGCGGCCGAACGAAGACATTGAGGTGAAGGTCAGCAGCCTGCACGACAAGATCAGCCAACCGGTGCTGACCAACATCAAGTTGACCGCCACGAATGTAAAGCTGCACGAGATCTATCCCGCCCGCATTCCGGATCTCTTTTTCGGCGGTCAACTCGTGGTGATGGGCCGGTATTCGGGGAAGGGGCCTTCCGCCATTCGACTGAAAGGTCAGGTCGGCAGCGACTCGAAAGAATTCATCTACGAGCAATCGTTCCCGGAGCGGACGCGCGACGGCAAGAAGTTTGTTGAGCATCTCTGGGCCCGCCGCAAAGTCGGCTACATCCTCGATCAGATCCGCATCAACGGCGAGAAGTATGAACTCGTTGAGGAAGTCACCAAGCTTGCGAAACAGTACGGAATTGCCACGCCGTACACGAGCTATCTGGTCGTGCCAGACAGCCCAATGCCGACCTATGATCGCCGCCGCGGGGCAATGCCGAACCTCGAGCAGAATGCAAGTCCCGGCTTCGGCGGTGGGTTCACGCGACTCCCGATCCCGCCGATTGAATCGACCGCGCGAGCCGCTCAGATTATCGCAGGCGAAACAGCGACCCCGGGGGGAATCGCGGCTGCCCGCGGAGCGGTGCAGGAAAAACAAATCGCGGAAGCACTGAGAGCCCTGAAACCCGAGGATCGCGGCGGTGCCTACGCCGGTGCTCTGGCGAAAGCAGCCAAGGATGCCACCGACAACAAAAAGGTTGCAGACAACTATCGCTTGGGCGACCTCCAGGCGAATCAGGCCGGCTGCCTCGGCGTAGACCTTGCACTGGCGTGCAACCAACTCCGCAACCAGGACAAGCTCTCCGTGACCGCAAATCGCGCTGTGCAGGGGCGCAACTGCGTGGAGTTCGGCGGGATGTGGATCGACGATCGCTTCACAGCGAAAACGCCGACCTGCACGGTGAAGGCCCAGAGTGACGCGTACTTCAAACTGCTGGACCTGCACCCCGAACTGAAAGATGTGTATGTCCTTGGCAATCATGTGGTTTGGATGACGCCAAACGGCACCGCTCTCGTGATCGACGCCAGTCAAGGCAAGACCACAATCGGCGACAGTGAAATCGAAAAGCTGTTTGCCTCACGATAGTCCCATGCTGAGATCGGCGTCTCCGCAGGCTCAAGTCTGCGGAGACTTATACAATTCCACGATGAATCCTGAAGAGATTGCACAACTTCGCGAAGCCCGCTACAACGCGACGGTCGTTTCCGTTGACCGTATTCACTCCGACTTGATGATCCTCCGCGTGCGGCCCGACTTTCCGCGACCCGCCTACAAGGCCGGGCAGTACTGCTCGTTGGGCCTCGGCTACTGGGAAGCCCGCGTCCCCGAATGCCAGAATGAATCGCTCACTGACGATGACCGCCGTCGCATCGTCAAACGGGCGTATTCCGTCAGCAGTTCGATCGAGTCCTCGCCCGGTGTCCTCCGCGACATGGCGACCGACGACTGGATGGAATTCTACATCGTGCTGGTGCGGGCCAACCCCGACGGTCGCGTGCCGGCGTTGACACCGCGACTCTTCGTACTTGAGCCGGGTTCGCGACTGAACATGCACGAAAAATTTACTGGGCACTACACCCTCGATCCCGTTCACGACCGCGACACGGTGGCTTTCTTCGGCACCGGCACCGGCGAGGCACCGCACAATGCGATGATCGCCGAACTGCTGACTCGCGGCCACGCCGGCCGAATTCTCCATGCCTGCTGCGTCCGGCTCAAGCAGGACCTCGGCTACCTCGCCGTACACGAACGGTTGATGGAGCGGTTCCCAAACTACACCTACTTGCCACTGACCACACGCGAGACCCACGGCGGTCGCAAGACCTACATTCAGGACCTCGTGTCGAGCGGTGAGTTCGACTGCGTCCTCAAGCCGGAACGCACGCACATTTACCTGTGCGGCAACCCGAAGATGATCGGCGTGCCGGACAAGGACAAGACGACAGGGGCTCGCGTGTTCCCTCAACCGCCCGGCGTCATCGAGTTGCTCGAGCGGCGTGGCTTCACGGCCGATCAGGCCGCCGCTAAGGTCAAAGGCAACATCCACTTCGAAGAGTACTGGTAATGGCAGAAGTCAACGAACTGATCGGCGGCTACAAACTGCGCTCGCTGCTGCAGACCGGGGCCGCGTCGCAGGTCTTCGAAGTGGTGGAGCCGAAGAGCGGCATGCACTACGCCATGAAGATCCTGCTGCCGGAGCACGCCGACAACAGGGAGCATCGCGCCATGCTCTTTCACGAGTTCGAGGTTGGTCAGAAGATGCGGCATGTGAACGTCGTGAACATTCAAAAGCTCAGCCGCGACTCCAAGAACCCGCACTTCATCATGGAGTATTTTCCCTCGGGTTCGCTGCGGAAGAAGCTGCAGGGCAACACCGAGGAGGGCCGCGAATTCATCAAGAAGTGGGCCAAGAAAATCTTCAAGGAGATGGCCACCGGCCTGGCGTACATGAACTCGAGCGGCTACGTCCATCGCGACGTTAAGCCCGACAACATCCTCGTGAACGCACTCGGCCAGACGAAGATTATCGACTTCGCCATCTCGAAGAAGATCGAGAAGAGTTTCCTGCAGAAACTGCTCCGCAAACGCGGCAGCACCCAGGGCACGCACAGCTTCATGTCACCGGAGCAGATCCGCAACGAGATCATCGACGGTCGGGCCGACATCTACAGTTACGGGGTGACGCTCTATGAGCTATGCTGCGGTCGCACACCGTTTCGCGGCAGCACGCGGGATGATCTGCTTCGCAAGCATCTGATGGAGAAACCGGCTGCGGTGACGAGCTTCAACGACGATGTCACCGATGAGTTCTCCAATTTTCTGCTCAAGCTGCTGGCGAAGAAGCGCGAGGACCGCCCGCCGAACTTTCACGAAGTGATGATGATGATGAAGAAGCTCCGGGTCTTCAAGAGCGTGCCGGACTGGGCTGAGGAGGAGCAATACTGATGGCCGCCGAACCGCTGCCGTTTGAAACGGCGATCCACGAACTGGAACTGAAGCTGGACGCACTGGAAGCGGACGGCACGGATACCGCGCAGAACGAACTCAAAGAGATCCGAGGCTCGCTGCGTGGCATCCTCAAGAAGACCTACGACAACCTCTCAGCATGGCAGACCGTGCAGGTGTCGCGGCATCCGAAGCGACCGCAGCTTCTCGACTACGTCGATCTCTGCTTCGAGGGGTTCATTGAGCTTCATGGCGATCGTGCGTTCGGCGACGATCGCGCCCTCCGCTGCGGCTTCGCCCGCGTCGGCGATTTCAAAGTCCTGCTGGTCGGCCACCACAAAGGCCGCACGCTCAAGGAACGGCAGGAGTGCTTCTACGGCTGCGCGCATCCCGAGGGCTATCGCAAGGCTCTCGCCAAGATGAAGCTCGCCGCAAAGTATGGCGTGCCGGTCATCTGCCTGATCGATACACCGGGCGCGTATCCGGGCATCGGAGCCGAGGAGCGTGGGCAGTCGCAATTGATCGCCACCAGCATCCTGGAGATGACCCGGCTGCCGACGCCGATCGTTTGCGTCGTGATCGGCGAAGGCGGATCGGGCGGAGCCCTCGGCATCGGTGTCGGTGACCGCGTCAGCATGATGCAGCACTCGTACTATTCGGTGATCAGTCCCGAGGGGTGCGCTGGCATCCTGTGGAAGACCGCAACCGACGACACCAAGCCGAAAGCGGCGGAGTGCCTGGGGCTCACTGCGAAGACACTCAAACAGCATGGAGTCGTGGACGACGTGATCGCGGAGCCACTTGGCGGAGCCCATCGCTCGCCACGCGACGCGGCTCACAACCTGCAGGTGCACCTCGTGAAGTGCCTGCGGCAACTCGAAGGACTGCCTGGCTCCGATCTGGTGGGCCGCCGCTACGAGCGTTTCCGCAAGCTCGGCTCAGTTGCGTGAGTGGCTTGTTTCTCAGGTCGAAATGACAGTTTCACCTGTTTCGCTCGAAAGCAACATAATACACATTATCGGACGTTGATCTGCGGCCGCGGATTCCCGCCGGCACGGCAAGGTCCGATAATCGATCTTATGTTGCTCTCGATCCGCTGCCGCTCCAAGCCCGTTGGCAATCGATTTCGATAGCTTGAACTTCATGATCGACGCGCTCGCCAGCTTGCTCTCCGACGCCGCCGCGTCCCTGGATGTCATCGCGTTCGAGGTTCACGCGGTTGTCGCCATCGGTCTGGTCAGCGTTGCCTGCGGGCTGGTCGGTCCGTTCATCGTCGGCAACCGCATGGCGTTCTTTTCGGATGCGATGGCACACACGGCGTTCGCCGGCGCTGCGCTCGGTGTGCTGGTCCTGCTGTTGGTATTCAATCCCGCAAGCACGCTGGCGGCCGACGCGGACCCCTGGGTCATCCCTGCCGTGATGGTCGCCTTCGGGATTGTGGCCGGGCTCGGGATCGCATTCGTCCGCGATCGGACCGGGTTGACCGCAGACGCGGTCATTGGCGTTTTCTTCGCCCTCGCCATCGGCTTCGCTGCGATGCTGATCCCGCTCCTCTCCCGCGTGGTGCGGTTCAACGTTGAAGACTTCCTGTTCGGATCGCCACTCTTCGCCAGTGCCACCGACATCGCGTTCCTGATCCTGGTCGTCATCCTCTCCGCACTGTTTGTGGTGCTCCGGTTCAATGCGATGACCCTCGCGGGCTACAACCCCAGCCTGGCTCGCACGCGGAACGTCAGCGTACGGCTCAATAGCTACATCTTCATCATCCTGCTCTCGCTGGTGGTGAATCTCTCGATCAAAGCCGTTGGCGTGATGCTGATCAACGCCCTGCTGATTGTCCCGGCAGCGGCGGCCGCGAATGTCGCACGGAATGTCCGCCAACTGTTCGCGATCTCGCTGCTGGTCAGCACCATGTGCGGACTCGGCGGATACCTCATCAGCCGCAAGGCCTTGGTGACGATCCCGGGTCGCCAGAATCCGGAACAACTCGGACCGTCGGGTGTGATCATCGTCTGCTGCGTGCTGGTGTTTTTCGCCACGGCGATTGCCGCGAGTCTGCGCGGGCGACGGATCCACGGTACCGATTGCTGCTGAGACTGCTAAAACAACTTTTCTGCGAACCGGGCGAACCCGGCCAGCGTATCCGACGTAGCCCGTTACCCGGTGGCTCCCGTGCCGTTGTTTGTGCAGATTCAGGATTTTGTCCTTACTTTCACGGCGATCCTCTGGGAGGCGTTGCCGTTCATTGTGCTGGGAGCCGTGGTTGCGGGGTTCCTCGAAGAGTTTCTACCGCAGAAACTGCTCACACGTCTGATGCCGAAGAGTCCCCTGCCGGCGGTGATCGTGGGCGGCTTGCTCGGACTGATTTTCCCCATGTGCGAATGCGGCATCGTCGTCGTCATGCGGCGACTGCTGAAGAAAGGTCTGCCCCTCGCATGCTGCGTCGCCTACATGCTCGCCGGGCCGATTGTGAATGTTGTGGTGCTGCTGAGTACCTATGTCGCGTTTGTCGGGCACAAGGTCGGCCCGGAGATGGTGCTCTACCGCGCCGGCTTCGGGTTTCTCATCGCGGCAATCACAGGCTTGGTCGTCTATCGGCTGGAGCGAAAAAGCGGTCTGCCAGCGCTCGTGACACCCAGCGCCATGCCGCCGCGGGTGGCCGGACTGGCCTTGGCCGAGGATGACGAGGTCAAGAAGAAACCGTTCTCCAAGCGCATCGGCAATGTGTCGAGCACCGCACTGCACGATTTCATGGACATCACGGTGTTCCTGATCCTTGGTGCGATCCTGGCTGCGCTCGTGAAGCTCTGGCTGCCGACGGGCTATGTGGAAACGCTCTCCCGCGAAATGCCTTACGTCGCCATCCCCGCGATGATGGCAATGTCCGTGCTGATGTGCCTCTGCAGCGAGGCCGACGCCTTTGTCGCGGCGAGCTTCACAACCATGGCGATGTCGTCCAAGCTTGCGTTCCTCGTGCTCGGGCCCATGTTCGACATCAAACTGTTGCTGATGTACACTCGCGTGTTCAAGTTGAAACTGATCGTGACCATCGTGACGTGCGTCCTGGTGCAGGTCTTCGTCTACATGACGCTCTTTCACTTTCTCAGCGATCAGTACCCGATCCTGCAGCACTGGTCGGAACAGTTGCGCCCATAAGGAGCTTGTCATGGATCATGTCACAGGCCACGACCACGACCACGACCACGGCGGCGGTCACGATCACCACCACGATCATGCTCATTCGGATGAATTCCTGGAGCAACTGCTGACCGTGGGCATCTGCGGCGCGTTCGGTATCGTCGCCATCCTGCTCGGCTCGCAAGCCGTTGCGAATCAATCGGGGATGCTAACGATCATGCTCGCGGAGCCCTTCTGGAAATGGGTACTCATCGGCGGAGTCGTACTCACCCTGCTCTGCATCATCCGCGGCGTCGCACTCTGGCGTGCGGCAGCGTCACCGCACGTCCACGACGACGACTGCGGTCACGATCACGCACACGGCGAAAGCCACGACCACGGCGGCGTCTTCTGGCGAGTCGTCGTGCTCATGTTCCCGCTGGTGCTCTTCTTCCTCGGCCTGCCCAACCAGGGCTTCAGCAGCGAACGCATCGGCAACATGGTCACGACCCACGACCTCGACGTCAGCAGCCTCAAGAATATCGAAGGCCGTGGCGACGTGTCGCTGACCTTCAACGATATCTCAGAAGCGATGCGAAGCCCCGATCGCATGGAAGCCCTCACCGGCACACGGGCGACAGTCCACGGCATGTTGAAACCCGAGACCGAGCGACAGTTCACGCTCTATACCACCAAGATGACCTGCTGTGCGGCTGACATGGTCCCGCTGAAGGCGAAGATCGTCGTGCAGAACGACGACAGCGGCGGCTCACTTGCAGCGAGTGGCTACAAACCGAGCGAGTGGCTCAAGGTTCAAGGCGTCCTGCAGTTTGTCAAACTGCCCAACAGTGAGCAATGGCTTCCAGTCATCACCACGAAGCTCAAGGACATCGAACGAACGGACCCGGAATAAAATTGCGATTGCAGTAGCGACCGCGGCACGCTATTCGTCATCATGATGAACGCCATTCTTCTCCTTCTGGCCAGCGTTGGCCAGACGCCTGTTCCTGCACTGGTCTGTGAGACGCCGACGGCGCAACTCGGCGAACTCAAAGCGGGCGCACCGCTGACGCATTCGTTCAAGCTCATCAACAATTCTCCGAGTCAGACCGTTGCACTGCTCGGAGTAAAAGTCTCGTGCGGTTGCACGAAACACGGTTTCGATCGCAAGAAGCTCAAGCCTGGCGAATCGGCGACGCTGGCAGTGCAGATCAACACACTTGCTCAAGCCGCCGGGCCGTGGTCGTGGACGGCTCACGTGGAATACAAGACCGACGGCACTGCTGTCGGATCGCTCCAACTCGCTCTCACGGCCAATCTCGTTCGTGAGATTTCAATCACACCGCCCGGCTTGGCAATCTCACTCGAGAGCGGCACTGTCACGCAGGACGTGGTGATTGAAGATCGCCGGGCGGTACCGCTGACGATCAAGGGAGTGTCGCCGTCGTCGCCGCACTTGAAAGCGCTTTTGTCCGCCGACAGTCGACCGGGGCAGCACCGGATCACGATCACTGTGAACGACGACACTCCGCTGGGCGAACACCGCGAGACAATCGTGCTGGTCACGGGCGATCCGCTCTACCCCGAATTGCATGTGCCGGTGCAGGTGTCGAAGAAGCATCCTGCAATGCTGAAAGCCTATCCAGCGGAGTTGTTTTGGGACAGCGATTCGCAGACGGCACGTGCCACTGCCGCCACGGTGCTTCGGCGGGTCGATGGCAAGCCTCTGCAGATTGCGACGATCATCATCGATCACCCCGACTTCGTCGCGAAGTGGTCGAAGGACTCCGCTCTGACGCAGACCGTCCGAGTGCAGGCACCGACGCCGATCAATAAATTCAAGCGAGTGGACATGACAATCACCTTGCAGGAGCCCGCTGGGGAAGTCCTTGTCGTGCCGGTTTATCGCGAAGATTGGGACAAATAACCGGACAACGCAACTCCGCGAAGCGACTGTCGGACGTACACTATTCAGTATGAACTCCCCGGCAGATCACCTGTGACGCGTGGCCATCGCCCCGCCGGCGGCCTCTCGACCGCAGCGGCATTTCGACTCAGTCAGTATCTGCGGTGCATTGCGACCCACGTGGATGCCGGGAACATTTCCAGCTCTATCCTCGCCGATTTCGTGGGCGTCAGCGACGCACAAGTCCGCCGTGACATCGCCGGCTTGGGCCACCTCGGTCAGCGCGGCGTGGGCTATGAGTCCACAGCGCTCTGCGATGCCATCCGCCGTACGCTGAACATTGACCGTCAGTGGAGTGCCGTGCTCGTGGGCGTGGGCAATCTGGCCCGTGCCCTGCTCCGCTATCAGGGATTCCAGGCTCAGGGCTTCGACATTGTGGCGCTCTTTGACAGCGACGTGACCAAAGTCGGGCAAGCGGTCGAAGGGCATTCCGTGCTGCCGATCGAGCAGTTGGCGAACCGCGTGCAAGCCTTGAAAGTGGAACTCGGCGTCATCACTGTGCCGGCGGAAGCCGCTCAGGGTGTTGCGGATGTGCTGTGTGCGTCGGGTGTCAGAGGCTTGCTGAACTTCGCACCGCTGCTGCTGAAAGTGCCGTCGAAGGTGTCACTAGTGTCGGTGGATCTCTCGGTGCAGTTCGAGCAGTTGGCATTTCTGGTCGGCACATCGCGGGCCTAATCACTTCGCGGTGCGGTTCACTTTTTCGAAGAGCATGTCGACGAACTGCTCGAGGAATGCGAACTGATCTGTCGCCGCCAGCACGCGGGCCCGGCCGAGCAGTTGACGTCGTCGCTCGATGTGATTGACGGCCTGCTCCACGCCGAGTCTTTCGAGGCTGCCGCCAGGTTCCTGCAGCGCCAGCAACTCGGTGGCCTCCTCGGGGCTCAATTCCGAGGCACGGTCCGCGTTTTTCTCAAGCCAGGTCACGAGGTCCGTCAGGTGGGCGCCTTCGGTGAGCAGTCGGATTGCCTCGTCGTCGGCGGCGGGTTTGCCGTGCATCCGCGGGAGCAGTCGCTCCAACACCTGCGTGCGGAGCTCGTTCACGCTCAGGCCGAGGGCTTCGGCGCATTGGCTGACGGTGGCATTGCGGAGACGGCGGTTGTCGTCCCCTTTGAGAATCTGTCTGCAAGTGTGCCGGTTGAGGTTGGCGATGCGGGCAAAATCTTCCTGATTCCAGCCACGTTCTTCGACGAGCCGGGCAATTTTGAACGCGAGATCTGTCGTCCCATTCGCCGACACAGTCATCGCCGCACCTGTTGTGTTGGCTGGCGTCATCCTAAGGCGTGAGCGGTCGAACGTCGTGCTTAAACTGGAAATCTTGCGGGTCCAACGCGAAAAACGACTGCCGTGGATGCGACAGCCGTTCATCGGGGTGTTGGCGAGGTGGAGCTCAGAATGGGCTCTTGGTTCCGCCGAGCACGGGTGCCGGAGCGGGTGCCGGCTGCGGAATGATGATCGGGGCCGCGTCAAGATTGGAAGCGGGCATGACGGCCGGGGGGATGATCAGACTGGAGGTCTTTTTCATCGGAGCCGGCATCGTCTTCGGTGCATCTGCCGGAGCAGCCGGAATGGCGTTGGAAGCCGGCGGGAGCGAGCAGCC
>JBGSSZ010000162.1:0-3695 GCA_041736785.1 Limnoglobus sp. | reverse complement strand
CGCCGACAGTCAAGCTCGAGGTCGATGGCCGACGAGTGATGGACGTGCCGCCGGAGGGCAGTGCCGCGGACCCGGTGCGGCGGATCGCGTTCTCGCAACGGTTCCCGGTCGGCTCGCATCTCGTCACGCTCACCTGCAGTGGGGACGACTTCGCTGAGGACAATCGCCAGGACTTCGCATTGGAAGTGCTGCCGGCGATTCCCTTGCTCGTGATCGACGGTACCCGCCGCAGCGAATTCCTCCGCGATGCCCTGGCACCGTCGAAGGATCTCACGCCGGCGTTTGTGATCAGGAGCATCGCCGCGAGCGACTTCATCCCGGCGGCACTCGCCGTGGATGTGCGCGGGCCGGGAACACCGCCGCGGGTGGTCGTCTTCGCGAACGTGCCCGCCATCACCGCGGCACAGAACGAAGCGATCGAGCAGTTCCTCGCCGATGGCGGCTCGGTGCTCGTCACACTTGGCGACGGAGTCGATGCCGCGACGTGGAACCGCATCGCGTTCCGCGGCGGGCAGGGCTGGTTGCCGGCACGGATCGTGGAAACAGTGGCCAAGGAAGTGAAGCTGCTGCCGGAGAGCTTTGTGCATCCGGCGGTGGAAGTGTTCAAGGAACCGCTCCCCGGCGGGCTGCACACGGCTGTCTTTCCACAGCGTTGGAAGCTCGACCTCGACGCAGGTGTGAATGGCACAACCGGATTTGCGATTGCCCGGTTCAGTGACCGCACAGCGTTCATCGCGGAGCGTGGCGTGGGCCGTGGGCGGGCGGCGATCTGTGCTGTGCCGCTCGACAAATCCTGGGGCACGAACCTCGTCACGCTCCCTGACTTCGTGCGGCTGGCTCACGAGACGATGTACTATCTCGCCGGTGCGAAATCGGCGGAGCGGAATTTGTCGCCAGGGCAGGCGATCATTTTCACCCCGCGGCCCGCGGAGTCGCCGGCAGGCGTCAAAGTGCAGGTGCCAGACGGCTCGGCAAGGACAGTGACGCTGAAGGCGTGGCCGCTCGTGTTCGACGCCACGCGGGAGAGCGGAGCCTACAAGCTCACGACTGCGGGCGGGCACGAATACTACTATGCCGTCCGCGGCGATACGCAGGAGTCGGTGCTGGCTCAGGCGAGTGCCGACGATCGCAAACTGGTGGCCGAGATCGTGAAGGGGATGAAGTACGTCGACGACCTTGGTGATGTGGTTGAGACTGCCGGCGAGGGCCCGCAGTCGCGCGACTTGTGGTGGCTGATGCTAGGACTTGTCGTGATGACGCTGATAGTTGAAGCACTGTATACAAGACGATTGACACACGAGGCACGACCGTGAGGGAGTGTGTCCATCCACTCCCTCACGGTCGTGCCTCGTGGTGTTTGATTTTATCGGATCGTGCAACGAGAATTAAATCTTCGTCGATCCAAGGCTTGAAAACGAGACCAGCCTGATCGGTGTCGATCATCATGCCGTCACCGAGATAAGCCCAATGTACTGGATCCCAGCCGTCGAGGAAGTCATTGGTATCCAGCACAAAAACGACGCGCCCTTTCCTTTCGCCTTCGGTAATGACGTCTCCAGCACGGATCTCTTCACCAGTGAGATATTTCACCTGAACGCCTCATACCCCTTGCCCAGCAGGCTCGCGGCGATTTTCAGCTTCAGGATCTCGTCGGTCCCTTCGTAGATACGGCACACACGCACATCCATCAGGTGGCGGCCCGGGCGATACAGCGTACTCCAGCCGCGGCCGCCGAAGACCTGCACGGCACGGTCGGCGGCGTCCCACGCGGCATTCGTGCAGAAAAACTTTGCCTTCGCGGCGAGCAGATCCGCCTCGCGGGCCAGGTCCTTGTCCTTTGAGTTCTGTGCTGCACGCTCTTTCATCTCGCACGCCGTGAGCAGGAGCGCTTCCGAGGCGACGCGGTCCATCTCGATGTGAGCAATGTGGTCCTGCACGAGTTGATGCTTGCCAATTTCCTTGCCGTGCTGGCTGCGGGCTTTGGCGTAATCGAGGCACTCGGCGAGGCAGTCTTCCGTGACGCCCAGGCAGCCGGCAGCGACGCTGAGGCGACCACTCACCAGCGTGCCCATGGCGATGCGGAAGCCGTCGCTTTCCTCGCCGAGGATGTTCTCCAGCGGGATCTTCACGTTGTCCATTTCGAACATGGCGGTGTTCGAGGTGGGCATGCCCATCTTGGCATTGGCGACGAAGCTCTCGACGTGGAAGCCGGGGCTCTTGGTGTCGACGACAAACGCCGTGATGCGGCGCGCCGGACCCTCAGCACCCTCGGGATAGCCGAAGGCGATCACGGCGTCGGCGATGCCGCCATTGCTGATGAGATACTTCGTGCCGCTGAGTATGTAGCCGTCGGCGGTCTTCTTGTAGGTGGTGGTCATTTCCAGCGGATTGCTTCCGGCCTCCGGTTCGGTCAAGCCGAAGGCGAGGATGCATTCCCCTTTGCAGGCCCGCGGCAGGTACTTCTGCTTGAGTGCCTCGCTGCCCCAGGTCTGAATGGGATACGCACCGATGGAGAGTTGCCCGCTGAAGAAGGTGCGTGGGCCGGTGCCTTCGCGACCGATCCGCACCAGAGCCTGAAAGTACGGCACGCTCGGCGCTCCGCGGCCACCGTACTTCTCTTCGATCATCATGCCGAGCAGATTGTGCTTGAGTGCGAGCTTGACCAGATCGGGGTTGTAGCGGTGCTCGGCGTAGCTGAGTTCTTCGATGGGGCGAAGCTCCTCGCAGAACGCATTGACATCGTGAGTGAGTTTTTTGGCATCGAAGCTCATAGGGTCACCATTGGGGAGAGTTCACTTATTCTAGTCACGCCCGTACTGCTCGAACTCGCGGACGCTCATTCGCCAGAAAATCCAAGCGGTGGCCGCCACGACGACGGTCGCGACCGTCATCACGAGCACGGCGAGGACGCGGTCGCTTTCGTCGAAGATGCCCCAGACGATCAGCGGCAACACGGCCAGGGTGCCGGCCAGGCACATGTAGATCATGACCGCACGGACGATGGTCGCGCAACGGGTGCTGAGCCAGATGCCGAAGCTCACGCAGCAGGCGGTGGCGATGGGGAGGTAGGCGGCCACCGGAAACCCAATGGGTGCAACGTCGGAGGCGAGCATGCCAAGAACGACGCAGATGATGCCGGCACCGCCCCACCACCAGCCGCGGGAGAAGGTCGTCACCCACTTCGGCTGCAGAATGCGGGTCCGTGGCACGGGAATGGTCAGCAGGCTCTCCAGTGTGAGTCTGGCCTTTTCGCGGATGATCGTGCCGCACGCGGTCGGGCCCATCGTCAGCAGGTGGGTAAAGGTGCCGATCATCCCGGCGTAGATCAGCAGTCTGGCCATGCCACTCTGCCCGCTGCGTGGCGAGCCGACGCCCCAGAGTATTGACGCGAACACAGCGAAGCCGAGGAAGACGGCAACGAGAACACCGATGACCACCATCAGGCTGCGGATCGATTCGTCGTCGACCGTGCGCTTGGTGCCGAGGGTGTAGGTTTCCTTCCACCAGAAGGGATCGCGATTGCCGATGCGGGGCTTGTCGGCCCACTCGGGGCTGCGGTGCCTGCGGCGACTGCGGCGATCAGTCTCACCCCAGCGGTCTTCGTCCTTTTCGTGTTCCTGTTGTTCGATGTCGCGGAGTGTGCGGCGGCGCGGTCGGCGCTCGTCGTCGTCGAAGTCGGGGCGGCGACGCCGCGG
>JBGSSZ010000127.1:0-10742 GCA_041736785.1 Limnoglobus sp. | reverse complement strand
CGTCGATGGCAGCACCGACTTCGCCCAGTTCGGCAGCGTCTTCGGCACCTCGCCGGGAGTCAACGCCAGCGGCTTCGATTTCAACAACGACGGCACCATCGACGGCAGCACCGACTTTGCTCAGTTCGGTGCGCGGTTCGGGCTCACGCTGTAAAAAGCGTCAGTGTTGGCCCGTGCATTCAATCCTCCCTGTCATATCAGGTCGAGGATGGGGCCGGCGTCGCCTGCTCCGAAACTGGCACCAGCTAGGTGTGGTGACTTCTGGCTCAATTTCGAGGACGATTTGAGCACGAATTCAGTGCACTCTCGGTTTTTGACCGTTTTCAGCACTGGCTACAATTCGCCCTTGAGTCCGAGTTCGTGGAAGTAGTGCGTGATCTTGTGTTGGTTCTTCAAGAGCCAGTCGATGTTCGGTTCGTGGTCCATCGCTTTGCGAATCACCTTCAGAGTCACTTCGCGATGCACTTCGAAAAGAGCCTTGTGATCAAGCTCTTTTGCGTCGATTTTGAGGATGGCGGGATCGAGCCAGACGCTGTAGATGATGCCGAGGTCGTTGGCCTTGGACTTGGGGATGTCGCCGGTGCGGACGGCGTCGAGGACCCCATTGGCGATCGCGGCCTGGACGGTGCCCATGAGGATGTTGGTGTAGCGCGGATCCTTGACCGTCACTTTGCTGACCATGATGGTAGCGGGGCGGATCTGGACGTCGCTGTTGAGGATCGCGAGCACTTTGGTGTGTCCTTTGACCTGATCGCCGAGCAGGTTGGCAAAGGCGTAGCCGACAGGACCGTCGAACTCGCCGATGATGATTTCAGGCTCGGCACAGAGGTAATCGAGTTCACCTTCGACGAGGGCCTCGCCGGTCCGCAGTACAATGCGGCTGGGCTTCTTCACGGGCTTCCGCTTCGCCATCGCCAACCCTCCTACGCACCTGTCGCCGGGAATCGAATCCCGGTATCTTGTTCACAAATCCGTTCCCGAACAGGGACAAAACGGTATACTATACGCAAGTATAGATTACATCGCTCTCAGGAGTCGGACGTGGCCGCACAAATCAAAAAGTTCAGCAAGGAAATCAACGACCTCCGCGCCAAGATCGACAAGGAGTTTGGCGAGGGCTCGATCATGCCGCTCGGCGAGTTCGCACCGATCATGATCGATGGCATCACGACCGGCAGCCTGAGCCTGGACCTCGCACTGGGCGGAAAGGGTCTGCCCCGCGGCCGGGTGATCGAGATCTATGGTGCGGAATCGAGTGGGAAGACCACGCTGGCCCTGCATGCGGTGGCGAACGCTCAGAAAGCCGGCGGCGTGGCGGCGTATATCGATGCCGAGCACGCGCTCGATCCCTCGTGGGCCAAGAAGCTTGGCGTCGATCTCGAGAGCCTGCTCGTCAGCCAGCCGAGCTACGGTGAAGAGGCACTGCGAATCGCGGAGATGCTGGTGAAGTCCAACGCGGTCGACATCATTGTGATTGACTCCGTGGCGGCGCTCGTGCCGAAGAGCGAACTGAACAACGACATCGGCGACTCCTCCGTGGGCGTGCAGGCCCGGCTGATGAGCCAGGCACTGCGCGTGCTGAACCCGGTGATCAACAAGACCCGCACCTGCATGATCTTTATCAATCAGATTCGCCAGAAGATCGGTGTGATGTATGGCAATCCCGAGACGACTTCCGGCGGGCTCGCGCTCAAGTTCTACGCCAGCGTGCGGCTCGAGGTCCGCCGCTCCACAGCCATCAAAGACGGCGACTCCACCATCGGCAGCGAGGTCAAGGTGAAGGTCGTGAAGAACAAGATCGCTCCGCCGTTCCGCGTCGCCGAGATCGAACTCTACCACGACCGCGGCATCGACCTCGAAGGGGACGTGATCAAGCTCGGCGTCGAGGAGGACGTGCTGACGAAGGCAGGTGCGTTTCTGAGCTACGGCGAAACGCGGCTGGGTCAGGGCAAGGACAACGCCCGCACGTTCCTGCGTGAGAACCCGGCAATCCGCGATGAGATCACGGCAAAGATCTATGCGAAGAAGGTGCCGGTGCTGAGCGCCGATGCCGCGGAGCCCGACACCACGGAGGAGATGCCGCTGCCGGTGGAGGAGACGGCAGCGGTGCCGAAGAAGAAGAAGGAAAAGAGTTGAACGATGTACGTTCAGCATTTTGTCGCATGTATGGACGCTGAGGAGTTCTCATCCAGCGGTCCAGCACGCCATGTGTTGCGTGGCGTCGGTTATCGCTACGTCATCCCGCACGGTACAAATTATCCCACGCGCTGACCGCAAGTCTGTCTGTTCGTGCGGTTCGTCAAAGCACTGGGTTCACACCGATTTAAGGTCCGGGTGATCTGGCATTCCGCTGGACAGCGGTATCTCGTCGGGACACATCGCACAATTCCGCTCGAGTTTGCGAGTAGCGATGTCGTGCGAGATCTGACCATCACAGTCGAGGCATTTCACATCCCTGGCCCCGGCGTGTTTGAATTTCGCTTGACCAATCTCGACCGACCGGGGAAAATACTGGCAAGAGAGTATCTCAGTTTGGAGGAGTCATGAAACGCCCGCCGCCACCTCAGTTCCCGCCGGGATACGTTCCACAATATCCGAGACTGACCAGGCTTGAGACTTTTCCAGATCCTGATTTTGTCGAGCCCGATTTCGGACCTGTGAAAGGCGCGATTGAATTTGACGAGCAGGGCCGATGTACACTCCGGCCGCTGACTGCCGAAGAACAGGCCGAGGAAGACGCACTGCGAACATCGCGGCCCGCCCGCATTGCTGCACTCAAGGCGAAAAAGAAACAGTCCTGACATTTGCTCCGTCGCTGACGCTTTCGGCTCGTGGGTCAGCGCTCAGCCCCGATAGGTCGCAAACGAATTCTCCGTCTCCCACAGCGTCACTTCCGCGACCGGGAACTTGTGCTCCTTCGCATGGTCGTAGATCAGCTTGGCGATGTTCTCCGCAGTCGGGTTCACGTCCATCACATAATGCCGTTCGCCTTTCGCCGCGAACACGGGCACAATCGGATCGTCCTTGTGCAGCAGCATGGTGTGGTCGAGGGTGTCGTCGATCCAGGAGCCGAGAATCTTCTTCATCTGCGAAAAGTCGACGACCATGCCGAGTGCGTCGAGCGAGGGCGTTTCGACGGTGATGACCGCTTTGCCGTTGTGGCCGTGAAGGTGTGCGCACTTGCCGTTGTAGTTCAGCAACCGGTGCCCGTAGCAGAACCAGATTTCCTTGGTGACGCTGAACATGGTGCCTCAGTTGGCGTAGTGAGTCGGGTCGGTGAGCCTGGCGTCGCGGAAGCCGAGCTTGCGTTCGCCGCATTTGCTGCAACGGCCGCAGTGCTGGCTCAGTACCGGGCGGATGCACGAAAATGTCAGTTCGAGCGGCAGCCCGGCTCCGCGGTGCAACACATCCTCTTTGTGAAGCCTGAGCATGGCATAGGGTCGCAGAATTTTCACCTCGCCATTCACGGCAGTGCCGGCGAGCGACGCGAGGCTGTCATAAAACGCCGGGCTCGCGTCGGGAAACGGATTGCTCGCCAGCGGGGCTGTCGCCAGTTCGGGCACTCCGTTCGCCAGACACCACAACAGCGGCTTCGGAAAGAGCATCAGGTTCCGCCCCGGCAGATACGAATCCTCCTCCGGATCACCAGCCAGCGGAATGTTATCGCCCGTCATGCTCCAGTGTGTGGCATAGAGATCGCGAACGGGTTGCTCGAGCACCACGACCGGCTTGAGTGCCGGCGTCGCGATCGCCCGGACAAACTGCCGCAGATGCTCCTCCTCAGCCGCTTCCCAGCGGGTGCCGACCCGCACATAGATCGGCACGACCACGGGATACGCCCGTGCTGCTTCCGCCAGCAGGATGGCGCTGTCCAACCCGCCGCTGCAGAGCACCGCAAGCGGTGTAGCGGCATCGGACGGCGGCCACGTCGCACTCATAGACTCGCGGCCTCCGCGAGCACCAGATCCTTCTCCAGCCGCTCCACCTCCACCAGCAGCGACGGCGGATAAATCCAGTTCCGTAGCGATTGCCAAAGCACCGGCTGCGACTGATCGACGATGACCCGAGTCGGGGCCGTTGCGGCACTCGCGATCTCCGCGACCCGTTGGCCAAAGGCATCGAGTTGTTCCGGCAATCCCTCGACGCCGTCGAGCACCACCAGCAGCGGCACCTGCGACGCCACGGCGGCCATCACCCGTTCCAAATTCGCCTCGCCCACGGTTTCGTGTCCGAGTTCCTTCAAAGCTCGTGCGGTGGGCCCGCGGCCGATGATTTCAATCATGCCTTCGTTCTACGGCGCGGCAAGCTGGGTAAAATCCCTCACACTGACGAAAGCAGATTCGTTCAACCCGTTGCCGCAAGCTGGACGATGTATGGCGGTATCGGCAAGGATTCGCCGCATGACCGTCACCCGCTCGTTCCTTGTGCTCGCGCTCCTCGGCCTCGCCGGGGCTCCCGCATCGGCACAGCTTCGCCGCCAGTCCAACTATGTCGCCGTGCGCACACCCTCGATACTCGATTCGGTCGCGGTCGTTCATCGCGATGCGGTCGCGAAGGTGATGAAGTCTCCGACGATCACGACCAAGGCGACCGAGGATCCGTTCGCTGCGTCGTCGGCGGTCTATTCGTGGATGCTCGACAATCCCGACCGCGTCTGTTTTGCCTGGCAGCGGCTCGACGTGCCCTGTGTGGAGATCGCAGCACTGGGGAATCGCCGCTTTGCCTGGACCGACGAGCAGGGCAGCAAGCTGACGTGGGAGCCGGTGGCCAAGCTCGCCGATGGCGTGGTCTGGTACGCGACTGGTCAAGTAAAAGCCGCGGCTCTGCTGCCGATGGTGCCGGTGAAGGCGGTGGCCGTGCTGCGGTATCCCGGCGTGAAGACCACGAAAGCCGGCATCAGCAATCTGAAGCCGGAGATCGAGATCTATTTCCAGACTGACAGCCGTGCCGCGAGTGCGCTGCTGCGGATGATGGGCCCCGCCGGGCCACGGCTGGCGGAATACGCAGCCGGTCAGCTACTCTATTTCTTCAGCGGCATCGCAGTTTATCTGGAAAAGCAACCCGAGAAAGCCACTGTGCTGCTGGCGGAGAAGCGGAAGTAAGCAACCGCGGTCAGGCTGAAGGCTTCATAGTCTAGCAGCATGGCTCTGCCGCTGAACTCCGAACAATGCGACGCGGTGCAACGCCCCGGCTCGCTGGTGCTCTCTGCGGGGGCCGGCAGCGGTAAGACCGGCGTCCTCGTCGAACGCTACATCAAGTATCTCCGCGACGGCTGCCGCGTGGCGCAACTCGTCGCTATCACCTTCACCGAAAAAGCGGCCCGTGAAATGCGGCTGCGCATCCGCGAGCGGCTCGCGGAAATCATCCGCGAATCGCCCGACACCGAACGCGATCGCTGGAAGCTCGTCGCCCAGGATCTCGAAACCGCCGCCATCGACACGATCCACGCTTACTGCCGCAAGCTGCTGGAGCAGCACGAAGCGGCATTTGCGGTGCTCGACGACACCGTCGCGGCGACCATCCGAAACGAAACAATTCTCAGCACGCTGCAGACGCTGCTGCTGGACAGCGGACCTCTCGCCGAGGATCTGCACGAGCTGATCGTGCTCTTCGGCTGGCAGCAGGTGGTGAACGCGGTTGAGGATTTCCTGCATGCGCCCGACCTGCCGGCGTGGACGGCGTTTGCGGCCAAGAGCCCTGCGACCATCGCAGCGGAGTGGACCGCGATCGCTGCGGGCTTTCTGCCGAGCCTGATCGAGAACGGCATCAGTACATCGAAGGAAATTGCCGCCCTTAGAAACGTGACACCGGCGACGAAAGACGGAGCCGCCGAACTCGCACTCGTGCTCGGCGATCTGGAGAAGGTCCGCGTGGGTGGCCCGGCAAGCCTGTTGCTGCAAAGAGCCAGAATCGATCGGGCCCACGCCCGCTACAAGAAAATGTTCGGTATCGAGAGCTACGACGCCGTTCGCGACGGCTACAAGGCGATCCGCGAGCTCATCACGAAGGAAATCGCAGGGCTCTCCGAACCACCGCAGAATCTCCACGCGGCTGCCGAAGTTTCGCTGCGGATGATCCGCGTCGCCCTCCACGCGGAAGCCGCATATGCAGAGCGAAAGCGCAGCGACGGGGTACTCGACTTCCACGACATGATCGTGCGGGCCGGCACGCTGCTTCGCGACAACGACGAAGTCCGCGGCCGCGTGCAGAGCGAAGTGCAATTTCTGCTGCTCGACGAGCTTCAGGACACCGATCCGCTGCAAATGGATCTGGTGAAGCTGCTGCTCGGCGAGCGGTTCCAGGGCGACGGGCTCTTCACCGTCGGCGACGCCAAGCAGAGCATCTACCGCTTCCGCGGCTCCGACCTGACACTCTTCAACTCGCTGCGCGATGCGCTGCCGACGCTGACGTTGGTGAAAAACTATCGCTCCAAAGACGGCATCATCCGCTTTGTGAATGCCCTCTGCACGGCGTGGTTTCCGGGCGAAGCTCTGCTGGAAGCCACGCAGGGGGGGAGCGCGGAGCCGCCGGTGGAGTTCATGTGGACGCTCGTCGATCCCGATGCGAATGCCGAGGAGAACCGCTGGCTGGAAGCCGCCAGCATTGCGGCACGCGTCGACGAGGTCATCAGGACCGGGCGGGCGAAGCCGGGTGAGATCGTGATCCTCTTCCGCAAACTGTCGAATGTGAGCGTTTATGAAGAGGAACTGCGAAAGCTGAAGATCGACTACTACCTCGTCGGCGGGCGGGCCTTCTTCGCCCAGCAGGAGGTGTACGACCTCGCAAACCTGTTGCGGGCCATCGAGAATCCGTTCGATGCGGTGGCCCTCGTCGGTACGCTGCGGAGCCCGTTCTGCGGGTTGAGCGACGACGCGATTGTGGCGATCTGCCACGACGCAGAGACACCGTGGCAGGGGCTGAACCGCGAAACGATTCCGCTGCTCCCACCGGCGGAGCAAGTGGTGATGGAGCGGGCCCGGCAGAGGCTGATCGCCTGGCGCGCTGTGAAGGATGCCCTGCCGATCGCCAGGCTCGTTCAGCGGATCTTCGCCGAGAGCGAGTACGACGCGGCTCTGCTCTTCGAGCCGCTCGGTGAGCGAAAACTCGCCAACCTCTGGAAGCTGCAGGACATCGCCCGGCAGTTCGACGCCAACGGCTACCGACTGGCGGAGCTCGTCGACCATCTGGAAAATCTCGTCGCACGGAATCCCAAAGAGGAGCAGGCTGCCACCGTGCCCGAGCATGCCACGCACGTGGTACGGATCATGACCATCCACCAGGCGAAGGGGTTGGAGTTTCCGGTGGTGATTGTCGCGGACCTCGGCGGAGATGTGCAGGGCCCGCATGTGAGCGTGGCGAAATGGCACCGCGCGCTGGGAGCGGTGGCAGCGATCCCGCCCGAGAGTGAAGAAGAGGACGTCGGCTATCCCGATTGGCCCGTCACACTGCTGAAGGCGATGGAGCGCGTCGCGGACGATGCCGAGGGCTTGCGCGTGCTGTATGTCGCCTGCACGCGGGCGGAGGAGTTGCTGATTCTGAGTGCGAGCGTAGGCGATGTACAGCCGCTCAAAGCCCACGGACCCGGTCTGCAGGCACTGGCCCAGGCCTACGATCTGGATATCGGAGCCAGCACGCTCGGCACTCAGCGAGCAGTCGTGCGGATCGTGAACGCACGGGAGTGAAGCCCTGAACTTTGACTAGTCCGCAGCGCCAGTCAGGGCAAAGTCGTACACCCTTACTGGCGCTGGCGCACAAAGCGAGGGGCAGCCGCACTGTCGCTCCGTGTTCTATAATGACCTGCGATGAGCGAATCGTATCCGTGTCCGCAGTGTGGTGAAGTGCTGGATGTGCCGACGGCGCTGGCGAAGGAGCCAGTGCGGTGTGCGTCCTGTTCTCGGGTGTTCACGCCGCGGGAGCCGGTGTTGGCGACGGAGTTCGATGCCGAGCCGCCCCCGGAACGACGGAAGCGACGCAGCGAATTCGATGAGATGGACCTGCCGAAATCGTCGGGTCGCCGCGTGGTCTTTATCGTGCTCGGCGTCGTCGGGCTCTGCGGACTGCTCTGCTGCGGCGGCATCAGCGTCTTCGTCTTCCGCATGATGAACCCCGACTGGCAGACCTACGACTCCCCCGACGGGCAGTTCACCGCGATCTTCCCCAAAGGCAAGATCACTCCCGGCGTGCAGCCCACCGGCCGCGGCGGCGAAACCGCCAGCGGTGTGGTCGCCCGGCGACCCATGATCCAGGAAGAGTATTTCGTCTACTCAGTCGAGATCCCGGGCGAATTCCGCAAGTCGGAGAAAGTGCTCGATGAAATCGCCGATGGCTTGTTGAGCCAGTGGCCCGCCGCGGTGGAGGTGCGCGATCGCGTGCTGCTCACTCACGCGGGCTTCGATGCCATGGACCTGACCATCCAGCAGGATGACGACCGCTATACGCAGATCCGCATCGTGCTCGCCAACGGCAAGGCGTACATTGTCGGCATCACCGGCCCCGGCGAACCGGATGGCAAAGCCTGGGCGATGGAGTTTCTGGAAGGCTTTCAGCCCAAAAACGGCAAGCCGAAGAATCCCTTCCGCGGCCCCTAGTGAATTGACGAGACGCTCCCTCACGGTCGCGTCTTGTACTACTTCTTTTTCTTCTTGGCGGCCCGACGCTCTGCACGACTCTGATTGCCGTTCTCAGGCTTCGGGTCGTTGCGGATCTGGCGCGTGTTCTCCGACTGCTTCTGCATCTCCTCCATCCGCTCCTTTGCATCGGCGAGCTTCCGAGCCAGCCAGCCGGTGGGCTTCGCATCGGCTGCTTCCTTGTTCGCGGCCAATGCCCGCTGCACCGCGTCCTCATCAATCTTCGGCTTGGGGATCAGCTTCCGCTCCAGCAGACTCCACAAACCGCTGACAATGAAATAGACGCAGAGTCCCGCGGCGACCTTGTAGAAGAAGAGCGCCGAAAACGCCAGCATATACTTCATCATCTTCTGCTGTGTCACCTGCATGTCGTCAGTCGGCGGCGGCATCGTGAACTTCTGCTGCAGGTAGAAGAGCGACACCGCGGCCAGCGGCAGGATGTTGAAGAACGGCCCGAGATACAGAAAGCTGAGGCTGCCAAAGCGGGCGCTCGGCGTGCTGATGAACGGGATGCCTTCACCCCACCAGGCGAGCATGTCGGGCGCAGCGAGGTTCTGCATCCACAAGAACGGCGTCAACCGGAAGAAGATGCTCTCCTGCAGACAGAAGTAGAGCCCCATCAGGATGGGCATTTGCAAGAAGAGCAGCAGGCAGCCGCCCATCTGCGCTGACTGCCGGATGCCGGCCTTCTTGAAGAGTTTGGCCTTCTCCTGCGACAACTCCATGAAGTTGTCCTTGTACTTCGCCTGGAGTTCGTCGAGTTGCGGCTTGATCGTCTTGATCTGTGCCTGCATTTTCATGTTGATGGCTTGCTGCCGGCGGCTCGGTACAATCAGGCAGAGCTTCACCATCACCGTGGTGAGCATGATCGAGAGCCCCCAACTGCCCACCAGCGAGTGCAGGAAGCCGAGTAGGCTGTGCATGACGTTGGTCATGAAAATGACGATGTCGGCCCAGTAGATGGCGTTGGCGAAGCGGCCGAAGAAGTGCGGCGAGTGATAGTCGGTGAGCGTGGCGAGTTGATATTTGACCTGATAGTTTTGCACGAGTTCGGGGTCAACGGCGCGGGCACCTTCGAGTTGTCTCAACAGGCCGACTTTCATCGGTCCGTTGTAGATGATGTAATTGTGCCGCACGGTTTCGCCGGGAGCGATGTCGAGGAGCGTGCTGACGGCGCGGACGCTGATGTCGTAGAGGAAGGCATTTTCGGAGGCGTAGACTTCGCCATCGATCGCGGCTTGCGCGGCATCGTACTCGCGGGTGGCCCGGACATATTCCCAGGGCTGATCGCGTTCGGTGTAGTCGCCGTCAGGTGCGATGGCGGAGGCGAAAAACTGCGTGCCGACCGCGGCGTAGTGGAAAACGCCACCACGCGGGATTTTGTCGCTGCCGGATTTGTAGTGGATGCTGGTGGGATCTTCGACCGCCCGCCGGGCCTTGCCTGCGGCGTCGCTCCAGCCCACATACGCGGTGCGGTAGGTCGTGGTGTACCACTCGCCCTCGATCGGCATCCCGAGCGGCCCGACGATCTGATAGCGGAACGCCCCCATGCCTTTCGCGTGCCCGGGTAGCGGCTCGATCTCCACGTTGAACTTGAAATCGTAGTCCTTCGGAGCGAGCGTGAACGTCTTCCGCAGTGTGAGGAAATACGGGGCACCGACTTCCGTCTCGAAGACCACGCGGCCCGGTTCGATGCTCGCGACGGTCCAGGTGCGGTCGCCGAGCTCGGCAAGAGGGTAGTTGTCGTCGTCGCCGATCACTTCGCCTTTGTCATCGCGGGCCCGGCGCGGATCATCGCGACTGGGATAGTGCAGCATCACATACGACGGCGCGCTCAGCTTGCTTTCGCTGAAGTCCATCTTCGCAGGCTTGGCTTTGGGGTCGGAGAGGGTTGCCTTGAGGTCGACGTATTCGGGCTCGAAGGAGAGTTCGGGCTTCCAGGGTCGCTTGTAGCCGGGGATGAGGTGCAGTTGCCGGGGAGAACCGTCGGCGTTGTAGACTTCGCGTCCGAGACGGCTGGCATCGTCGAACTGCGTGAGCACGACTTGCTGCACGCCGCCGCCCTTGTTGGTGAGGAGCACTTTGAGGAAGTAGGAATCGTCGCCGAGGGCAATC
>JBGSSZ010000123.1:0-3456 GCA_041736785.1 Limnoglobus sp. | reverse complement strand
CACTCACGGCCCGGGGAAGTCGATCATGTTCCGCCAGATCCACGCGGCCGGCGACCTCGCGGCGTCCGACTTCACCCACATGACCTCGCTGGACATCACCATCGCTGGCCAGCGGTTCGATCACATGGTCTATCATTTCGTACTGACCTACTCGAACTGGGAATCGGTGACGCTGTGCGCGTCCGAGTCGTTCGAGGCGCTCTCGGACGGCCTGCAGAACGCGATGTGGGAACTGGACGGTGTGCCGCGACGGGCACCGCAGTGATTCGTTGACCGCGGCCGCGATCGACACCGTGAACAACCTCTCGGCGACCCGGGAGTTCCAGACCCGGTATCGCGATCTGCTGGCGCATTACGACGTGTCGGGCCAGCCGCTGACAGTGCTTCCGCTAGAATCGGCCCCTCTCGACGGCAGTAGCTGACGGATCCGACCACGCGCACCACTTTCGGGCGTGCCGGGCAAACACCCCCGGCTCGTCAGCGCCTCGGACGAAACTCAGCGAGCGTAGCATGCTCAGCCAGGCAGCATGGTTCTACACTCTCGCCATCAAAGACAACGTGGTGTTGAGCCGGGCGGCGGTCGAGTACTTGCAGCACTGGGGGAGCGTCGGATTGAGTGGTACTTCTGCCTCGCTACGCGCTTGAGACCAACCCCATCAAGTCGGTCTGGTGGAAACTCCACGAAATGGTGACGCTGAACCACCGCTGTGAAACGCTCGACGACCTGATGTGCGATGTGTGCCACCGGTTCGATGCCTGTGCCCTGCTTCCACTTCACCGGGCCGGAACTCTCTCAACATGCCGACGCCGACTAACCACGCTTAATGATACGGAAGGAAAAGCATGTATGAATTCATTTTTGCTATTTACATTACTCATGTTATTTGGCAACACCTTTTGAATCTACTTTGTGGCGCAGCTCGTGCGTTTCTGTAGATGCTTCAATTGCTACAAAAGTCGCGTGCTGTGATATGCGTAATAGTGTATGCACGGGGAAATGAACGAAACGTTGTTAAGGTCGACTACCTTTGCGCTGGAAGATTTTGACAACTGCCGGCGCGGTACTCGCATTACACTGAAGATTGGGAACTTGCCTGTAAGACTCGCAATTACCCCAGTGCAGCGTTAAAAGGTTGGCAGTGAACGGAAGTGCGTTCCCAATATTTTAGGCCGCAGAATGCATGTTATATGAACGATTTTATCCGAGTATCAACGGCGAGAAAGGGCTACTTGGGTGGCGTAATGTCGTTGCGCTGGTGGTATCGTCAGATTGAAGTCCGTAAACTACCTCATTACCGGGCGGGCGGGGCGATCCTGCTACGCCCGGTAGATATTGAATCTTTCGTTGCCAATATGTGCTGCGCGACGCAAGTGACGGAAGCACCTGTTGAACAAACCCGGTCTAAGCCGCTTCTTGGCGGGCTTCGTTTCTTCCCTTCATCACGGTTGTCATGATGGATCGTACGCGATCTTTATCCACCATGAGGTGTCCGTAGTGCTTCTCAATCATCGAAACCGATGTACCGATCAAGTCTGCCAGCACCTTGATAGAGCCTCCATTCAAAAGCCAATCGGTCGCGTAGGTGTGACGGAAGCCGTAAGCGGTCGGTGCCGGCGTAATCTCAAGCCGCTTGGAATACCATCGCAGATTGACGCTTATGGCTTCCTGGCTCCAACGGACATTGAACCGGGTGCGGAAGAGCGGACCTTCGGGAAACTGTTTTATCTTTCTCTCGACCAATTCGGCAAGCCCGTCGGAAAGGAAGATGACGCGATCCTTCCCCGTGCGTCGGGAGTTCTTCCATGCGTAGTCTTTATCGGCGGGCTGTCCTGGGTAGATAATGCAGCGGTCGGCGGCGTGGTAGTATTTCGCCTCAACGTTGTAGGCCTCGCCGGGGCGGCATCCGGTGCCGTGCAAGAATCGCAGGATCTCCGCAAAGCCGAAGTTCTTGGAGCCGATTTTGTCGATCAGTTTCTTCCACGTGGCGGCGGGAATGTAGGCTTCCTGCCCTCGGCTTCGCTTGCGGCCACGGATGGTTACGGCCTTCGGATTCTGAAGGCAATGACTCGTAATCAACCCCTGCCCCTTGGCCCAGTTGAAGGCGGCGATCAGCGTGCGAAGGGCAATGTTCTGGTACGTCGCTCCCCACTTCACCGATCGGGTCTTGGCCTGTCCACCGGCTCTCGTTTTGTGCGTGTGGTTCCTCGGCTTCGCCATTTTCGCAAGCCAATTGGTGATGTGAACCGGCTTCAAAGCAGAAAAGGTCTTGTCACCGAACTCTTCCATTGCCGAACCGCACGTCTGGAGCAAAATGCCAAGCGAACGGCCCTGCCCGTTGCGTTCAAGGTGCTGCCCGTAAAGATCGACGACGACACGGACGGTATTGCTTTGGTCGGCGGTGTCGGCGTGGTTGACTTGCATCAACTCCTGGAAGCGAGCGAGAGCCGCAAGGTAGGTCTTGCCCTTGGGTGCATCGTCCGGACCGTCGGCCAACCGGATGTTCTTGCCTTCAAAGTGGGTGAAGTATCCCCTCTTGCTGGCGTAGTAGCGAACGCTGGATTTCCTGCCCTTGGCCATGTCTTGCACTCACGTGGACAGAGCCATTGTACACCATATCCCTTCCCATTTCCCTTCCCGAAGTCTATAAAAAGCTAAATTTCGCCGAAAAATACAGATTTATTTGCCGATGCAGAAGCGGCTGAAGATGCGGTCCAGCAGATCATTCGTATAGACCGCACCCACCATCGCGCCGATGGCGTCGAGACTCACGCGGAGTTCCAGAGCGAGAAGCTCCGCAGGGTCGTTCTCGAGTGCGTGGGTGTGGGCACGACGGAGGCTCTCCGCGGCGGCGTCGACGTGATGCCGGCAGCGGCTCTGGCTCGGCGTCAGTGGCGACTTCGCACACGCCTCGGCCTTCGCCCGCAACACTGCCCGAAGCTCACGAGTGCCATCGGCTGTGAGCGTGGACGTGGCGATGCCACCCGCTGCGGCGTGAAGATCGCACTTGGTCGCGACCCGCAGCACCTCGGCAGGCTGCGACGGCACCATCGGTGACATGCTCGCTTCGGTACACCAGAGCACGAGATCGGCATTACTGGCCCGTTCGCTGCCGAGGTGTTGCGCGCGTTCGTCGATACTGTCGAGGGCGTGCTGGTGGCCGGCGGTGTCGATGAGTTCGACTGGGATGCCGTCGAGGTCGAGCGTGGCAGTGAGGTAGTCGCGGGTCGTGCCGGCCACGGGGCTGACAATGGCTGACTGTGAGCCGACGAGGGCATTGAACAAGCTGCTCTTGCCGGCGTTGGGTTTGCCCGCAAGGACGATCCGCATGGCGGTGCCGCTGACAGTGCGGCTCTCCAGTTGCCGGCGAAGATTCTGCATGTGTGCGAGACCCCTGGCGATCCGGTTCAGCGTGTCCGCGTTTGAGACAAACTCGATGTCCTCATCGGCGAAATCCA
>JBGSSZ010000094.1:0-2585 GCA_041736785.1 Limnoglobus sp. | reverse complement strand
TCGCCGATGCCGCGCTGGCGTCGCCGCAGTTTGCGTTTCTCCGCGGCCACGTGCGCAAGTCGGCCACGCTCGATTATCTCCGTGACGCCGTCGGGATCGTGCAGTATCTTTGCGACCGCGGTGCCGTGAGCATTTTTGATCCACACACGATCCAGTTCTGGAGCCCCGCCGACTGGTGCCGACGATTGTTCGAGCCGGCCAAGCCGGTGCCACACGAGCACGTGCTCATCCTCGAGACCCCCGACGACACCGGCGATCTCGCCTGGGTCCACACCCGCGGCCTGAGAAAATTCGGGCGGCCCGACCTCAGCGTCCACGGCGTGGGTCCTCAGCACCGCGACCGCATCGTCGATCTCTTCAACCACTATCTCGACTACCTTGCGAACGGCGGCACCATCATGAACGGCGACCGGGTCACACTCTCCGGGTTGCCCGACGGCGGCGTGTTTGCCATCGATCCACGCCTCGACCACGAACACTTCAACAATGCCCACGCCGAGTGTGTCTGGCACGCCGGAGCCCTCTCGGGAAATTGAACTTCACAGACCCGAGCGGCTCGGGGTACCCTTCCCAAATTCCCGGAAGGATCCACCATGAACCGCAAGCTCTGGCTCAAGCCCCTCGAAGACCGTCTCGCCCCCGCAACACTCACTGGCCTTGTCTTCGCCGACTACGACGGCGACAGCAGCCGCGACAGCATCGACCGCGGCCTCGGCGGGGTCACGGTTCGCCTCGACCTCGACGCCGACGGCAGCTTCGACTTCTCCACCAGCACCAAGTCCGACGGCAGCTACGCTTTCACGTCCGTCGTCAACGGCTCGCACAAAATCACCGTCGTCCCCGCCAGCGGCTACACCGCAACACGGCCCAACGTCGCCAGCGTCACCGTCGCCGATGTCAACGTCAGCAATCTCGACTTCGCCCTGCAGCCCAACGGCAAGCTCAACGGCGTGATCTTCCGCGATCTCGATTTCGACGGCGTCGCCGACACCGGAGAAAACGGGTTCGACAGTGTCAGCATCACGCTCGATCTCTTCGGCGACGGGATATCGATCTTCACCACCACGAGCGACGCCAACGGCAAGTACGACTTCGTCGGCGTGCCCAACGGCACTCACACGCTCACCGCCTCCCGCAGTGGGTTCACGCACACCAGCGCCAGCCCCGTCGGTGTGAACATCACCAATTCCGCGGCAGTCGCCGTCAACATCGGCTTTGCCGCCAATGCCCTCGTCAGTGGCTTCGCCTACAGCGATGTCAACGTCAACGGCAAGCTCGACGCCGGTGAGAAGTTGCTGCCCAACCACGCCATCACGCTCGATCTCGACAACAACGGCAGCATCGACCGCACCACGACCACGAATGCCAACGGTCAGTTTTTCTTCGACGGCGTCAGCGACGGCAAGCACGCGGTCAAGATCGACGACTCCGCAACAACCATCACCGTCAGCGGAGGCGTCGCGGTCACCGGCATCGGCTTCGCTGTCGCTCCCAGCGGGGGACTCAACGGCCTCGCTTTCGCCGATACCAATGCCAACGGCGTCCAGGACATCAGCGAACCCGGACTCAGCGGAGTCACCGTCGCCATCGATTTCTACGGCAACGGCAGCATCGACCGCACCGTCGTCACCGGGGCCAACGGGAAATACTCCTTCGACGACATCCCCGATGGCAACCACGTCATCACGGCTAATCGCGACGGCTTCACCGCGACCACCACCTCCAGCCTCGCCGTCACCTACCTCGGCGGCACGCTGCAGACCGTTCCGCCCGGCGACCCGCTCCCGGGGCCGCGGACGCCCGGCTCACCTGTCTTCGTCGCCGAAAACTTCCCGCTCTCCGTCGGCTTCAGTGCCAACAACATCCTCAGCGGCTACATCTACAACGACGCCAATAAAAATGGCCAACCCGACGCAGGCGAAGCCGAGCTCGCCGGGATCACGGTCAAGCTCGACAACAATCTCACGGCAATCACCGACAATTTCGGCCGCTACGCCTTCACCGGCGTCGCCGATGGCAGTCACTCGATCACTGTCACCCTGCCTGGCGGATTCCAATCCGCAAACCCGCTGACCCGCACCGTCACCGTCAGTGGAGCCACCAACGCCGGCAACGCGTTTGCACTCACGGTCAGCGATCCGGTGAAGGTCATTGCCATCAGCACCTCGACCACCGGCGACGTCAGCGTGCTCAACTCCAACGGCTCAATCAAGAGCAGCTTCACGCCGTTCGGCAGCAGCGGCGATTCCCGCGTGGCCACCGGTGACGTGAACGGCGACTCCATCGACGACTTCGCCGTCGCCACCGGAGCCGGCCGCAGCACGACGGTCCGCATCCTCGATGGCTCCACCGGCGCACAACTCTTCACCATCAATCCGTATGGTGCCCAGTTCACCGGCGGTGCGTTCGTCGCACTTGGCGATGTCACCGGCGACGGCCGCGCTGATCTGGTGATCACGCCCGACATCACCGGCGGGCCGCGTGTCCGCATCTTCAGCGGCAGCGACTTCAAGCAGGTTGCCGACTTCTTCGGCATCGACGACGTCGATTTCCGTGGTGGTGCCCGCGCGGCGGTCGGCGATCTC
>JBGSSZ010000083.1:0-15390 GCA_041736785.1 Limnoglobus sp. | reverse complement strand
GCCGCGGCGGCGCGGAGTTCATGGGCCGCGATGTACCGGTGGGTGTCTTCGACAGATTGGCGGGCCGCGAGCCTGAGAGATTCATCGGGCGATTGCCGCCCATGGCAAACGATGACGGGATCACATTCTGCGGCTGCACGGGTCCAGCGACTGTCTCGGCCTCCGCTTCTGCCACTGCATCTTCTACCGGTGCGGGTGCCTCGGCGACGGTTTCGGGCACTTCGTCGGCGACTGCAGACGGTGCTTCGGGCTCAGCGACTTCGTCCTCGACGACGGGCTTGGCCGCCGTGCGGGCCTTGGGCAGCGTCGCCATGCGGTTGTCGATCTTTCCGGGCGGCGGCATGACGGGCATCTTCGCCGGCAGCGGGGCTTCCAGCTCAGCGGCCACCTTGGGTGCGGTTTTCACGTAGTTGCGCAATGCGGAAACCTGTTCGGACTCGAGGCGGTGGAAGTGGTTCTTGATGCCATCGAATCCGAGATTCTTGCAGAAATCGAGGAGTTCTTTGGATTTGATTTCGCGCTTCAGCTCCGCGCTGAGCTCCTTCGCCAGCGTGAAGACCGGGACTTTTGTGTCTTTCTCTTTCGTAGCCGTTGCCAAGCGGTGCTCCTCGCGGGCTCCGCTTGGAGCCCCGTTCAGGGTGAAAGTTTGCCACTATCCGCAAATCGGGGAAACAGAATGCGCCGGGTGTTCATACCGGCGACTCCGTGGTTTCCACCGTTGGTGCTTCTTCCGTCTTCACAGTCTCGTCCTCCGCGACCGAAGTTGCTTCCTCGGTGACAGACATAGTCTCCGCGTCCGGGTTCGCAGAGGCGTTCGCCTCCACATCCGGATTCGCGGCAGCTTCCGCAGCCTGAGCCTCGGCCTCCGCATCAATAGCGGCCTGTGCTGCGGCTTCCATTTCCGCCTGAGCCGCGGCCTGCTGCTCCGCGATGTCTCGCCGCTCCTGCTCGACGCTCTGCTCCATCGTGTCGGAATATTCTTCCGCGTACATCACGACTTCGTCGGCGGCATCTTCGGGAAGACCCGTGATGATCGCCATTTCCGGCGCGTCCATAAACGTCAAATCATTGTACGACAAAAACCCTTCACCGATCAGGGTCTGAATCATTTCTTCGTTCACGTGCGGCAACTGACCAAACCAACGCTCGGCTCGCTCGAGGCCTTCCGCCAGTTCTTCGTGCGTCATAATCTCAATGTCCCAGCCCACCAACTTCGACGCCAATCTCACATTCTGCCCGCGGCGACCTATGGCCAGCGAAAGCTGATCGTCCTCCACCAGCACCACCGCACGACCCAAGCGGGAATACGTGAAGACTTCGCTGATCTGTGCCGGCGAGAGCGAATTCGGGATCAGCACTTGCAGTGAATCATTCCAACGGACGATGTCGATGCGCTCGCCGTTGAGTTCTTCGATGACATTCTTGATGCGCGAGCCACGCACGCCGACGCAGGCTCCGACGCAGTCGACTTTCATGTCGATACTCGTGACCGCCACTTTTGAGCGATAGCCCGCTTCGCGAGCCACGGCGCGGATATCGATCGTGCGATCTTCGATTTCGGGAATCTCCTCCTCGAAGAGTGATCGCACGAAATCGGGATGGCAGCGGCTGAGTACGATCTTGACCCGCTGACCAGTTTTGCGGACGTCGAGCACCACGGCTTTGACGCGTTCGTTGACATGGTGCGTCTCGCCGGGGATCTGCTCCGAGCGGGGGAGAATGGCTTCTGATTTTCCGAGCGAGACGATCGCCGTGCCGGCGTCGACCCGCGTGACGGTGCCCTGGATCAGTTCGCCCTTTTTGGTCGCGTATTCGTTGAAGACCGTGTCGGATTCCGCTTCGCGAATTTTCTGAATCATCACCTGCTTGGCGCTTTGGGCAGCGATGCGTCCGAGTGTGACGGGGTCCACATCCTCGGCCCCGTGCTTGGCGGTGATGTCGCCGGTGCTGCGGTCGATCTGCACCGCGACGCCTTCTTCGCCTTCGAGAATCTGGAAGTGCCGTTCGGCTGCGAGCTTGATGGCGGCTTCGATGCCGCCGAAAATCACCTCGCGGGAGATTTTCTTCTCCTCGTGCATGGCGTCGACGAGCTTGAGAATGCCCTTGCCATCGATGATGTGCTTGGCAGGCTCAGGCGGTGTTTTCGTGGCGGCGGCCATCAGGGTTCTCGCGTCGGATTCAAAGGAAGCTGGCCCAGAGTGCACGCCACGAACCGGTTGCCGGGACGGGCCTGCAGATTCTCGAGGGTATCGAGTTGTTGCAATGAACCGTCATCCAGCACACCGACGAGGCGGCCCAGGGCCAGAGCGTCGTTCGGATCGTGACTGACAAGTATTATTGTGGCCTGAGACTGCTTGAGGATCAAGAGCAGTTCCCGGCGAAATTCCTCCCGGAACACCGGATCAAGCGGTGCGAAGGGCTCATCCAGCAGCCACAGCCTGGCTTGCCTCAGCACTGCTTTCGCCAAAGCAACGCGTTGTTTCTCCCCGCCCGAGAGCCCCGCGGGTCGGCGAGTGAGCAGATGTGTGATCTTCAGCTGCTCCGCGGCCTGGTCCACCAATTTCCCGGCAAGGGCCAGGTTTTCGCGAATGGTCATCTGGGGATAGAGTGCGGGCCGCTGCGGCAGGAACGCGATGCCTCGCTGGTGGGGTGGCACGTCATTGACGCGCACGCCGTCGAGGAGGATCTCGCCGCCGGAGGGTGCTTCGAGGCCGACAATCAACCGCAGCAGAGTGGTCTTGCCAGAACCGGTTGGCCCGAGGAGCACGAGCCGTTCACCGGTGTCGAGCGAGAGCGATGTCGGCTTCAGCCCACCACCGCCGGGGAACGTGCAAGTCACATCGCGAAGCTGGAGGTGCATGGCGAATGCATCTTATCGCGATTCAATCTTCGGACAGTGGCGGGCTCGATTCATTGCGGGTGTCATTCACCTCGACCGCATAGCCCTCACCGAGCCAACGGCCGAGATCGATGAGCTTACACCGTTTCGAGCAGAATGGATACTGCGGATATTCCATCCATGGCCCCGGCATCGCGGCGGAGCAGATCGGGCACGGCGGTTTTTTCGCCGGAGTCATTTCCTGGCCTTCGCGGGTTTTGAGTCCACCGCCGGCGCGGGTTTCGCGTCCGCTGTGGAGGCAGGTGCGTCCGTCTTGGTGTCCGTTTTCGTTTCGGTCTTCGGCTGCTCCGCTTTCTCGGCCGCTTTGTAGCTTTCGCTGCGGTAATCGGTCTCGTAGAACCCGCCGCCTTTGAAGATGATCGCCGCACCGCCGCCGATGAGCCGGCGCAGCTTCTTCTTCTTGCATTTCGGGCACTTGGTCAGTTCCTGGTCGCGGAACGACTTCCACTCCTCGAAGGCATGGTTGCAGGCGTCGCACTGATAGTCGTAGGTCGGCATATCACTCCTGGGGTGTGCCCGGCATCGGGCGGCCAAACTCGTCGAATCCGTAAATCGCGAAAATCTCTGCGGGCGTCACCCAGACGATCACGTCGCTGTCGCCCTTGCATTGCGGCACCGAACGACCCATGCGGGCGTGCTCGAGCAGTGCTCTGCGATTGGCTTCGTAGTGGGCTTTCTCCATGAACGCCAAATGGCGGCGGCAGGCGTCGGAATGGAGAAAATCAGGATCGCCGATCATCGGCTCCCTGGACAAACCATTGCCATTGTTCGGGGTTGTGGATGTCGATGACATCGGTGTTGCCCTTCGTGAGAAGAATGATGTCCGCCAGCACAATCACTTTCGGCATCGTTCACGCCTCCGCGGACACAATCACGCTGGCTGGCCTCAGCACGCGATCATGGATCGTGAAGCCGCTCTGCAGCACCTGCACGACCGCACCTGGAGCCACATCCTCGCTCGGCACCGCCGACACGGCCTGATGCAGATTCGGATCGAACTCGCTGCCCGATTCGATGGGCATTTTCTGTACGCCGTACCGCTTGAGCAGATCGAGCATCAGACTCTGCGTGGCTTTTACGCCGCTGACGAGGTTGCTGCTTTCGCCGGCCTTCGTCGCCGCATCCACGGCACGGTCGAGATTGTCGAGCGCGCTGAGGATATCTTTCGCTAGCGGTTCGTGGGCGTACTTCCGAGTCCGCTCTGCGTCCTGCATAAGACGCTTCCGCGAATTGTCGAAATCCGCCACCAGCGTCTTGTAATCCGCGATCTGCTTCTGGGCCTTTTCAAGCTCAACCTGCAGCGGATTCTCCATCACCGGGTCGAGCGGAATCTGATCGGTCTCTGCATTCATGATTTTGCCTCATCGCTGTGGAGCCAGTCTTTCAACTTCGAAAAAATACTCTTCTTCGGCGGCGAACCAACTTGCGTCTTCTCAATCTCCGCGAGTTTCTTGAGGAGATCCTCCTGCTCCGGATTAAGACTCTGTGGCGTATCGACCACGACCTGAATGAGCAGATCGCCTTTGCGGTTTGGGCTGCGACGGTTGGGCATGCCGTGGCCGCTGAGTCGCAGCACCTCGTGCGTCTGCGTGCCGCGGGGCAGGTTATGGATCACTTTCTCGCCGGTCAGTGTGCGTACCTCGATCGGTCCGCCGAGCGCCGCCTGGCTGAACGTGATCGGCCATTCGCAGATCAGGTTGTGCCCGTCGCGTTTGTAGAAGCGATGCTCCTTGACACGCACGACGAATTCGAGATCGCCGCGGCGTCCCCCCGCTTCGCCGGCATCGCCCTGGCCCTGATAGCGGATTCGGTCGCCACTGTCGACGCCTGCGGGGATCTCGACTTCGATGGTCCGCCGGGCCGCGACTCGCCCGACGCCACGGCAACCGGTGCAGGGATCGGGATTGATCAGACCGCGACCACCGCAGGCGGGGCAGTGGCTCTGGACCTGGAAGAAACCCTGCTTCTGGATGATGACGCCCTGCCCCCCGCAGCGTTTGCAACTGGTCGGCTGCGTGCCGGGCTTGGCTCCGCTGCCCTTGCAGGTGTCGCAGTGTTCTTCGCGTTGGATGTTGACCTGCCGCTTGACGCCGAGGGCAGCTTCCTTGAGCGCGATGTCGATGATGGCCTGGATGTCGCGCCCGCCCGCCGGACCCTGATGCCGCTGTTGGCGACCACCACCGAACATATCGAAGATATTGCCGAAGAGGTCGGAGAGATCGACGCCCTGGAACCCGCCGCCTCCGCCGCCCATCTGGTTGAGCCCGGCGTGCCCGTGGCGGTCGTAGATCGCGCGTTTCTCCCCATCGCTGAGCACAGCGTACGCTTCGTTGGCCTCGCGGAACTTCTCCGCCGCTTCCTCGCTTCCGTGGTTGCGGTCGGGATGGTACTCCATCGCGAGCTTGCGGAAGGATTTCTTGATGGTGTCCCCGTCCGCCGTTTTTTCGACGGAGAGAACTTCGTAGTAGTCGCGTTTGATTGTGGCCATTAGGCAACGGACTCCCGGGCGGCCTTTTCAGCTGCCTGTCGAGCGCGGATCGCCGGAATTTCTTCCGGGCTCGGATACACGACGACTCCGAGGTCAATGCCGCGGTCCGGCAGCGGCGGCGGCGGTTGCCGTTCCTCTTCACTAGGCCCATCGACCTCGACGCCGTTGCGCTTCCAATATTCGGTGCCGTCCGCCCGGCGGCAGAGGATCGTGCGGCCGCTGGTCCGCTGCCGCTCTTCCATGTCCGCGAACATTGCGTCGAGGTCATAGTTGAAGCGGGCCGCGTACTCCTCGCGATACCGGTAGATGTCTTCGATGGGATCGTGTTCGTCAGTCATGATCGAGGCCCTCGCAATTCACCCGGCGAACAGATCACCGGGCACTGAAACCCGTTTGCAAAGCACACTTGCTGGATCAACGGACGTGTCATCGCGTTGCCAATGTGCCTCATGTTCCATGTTAACAGGAACGGGACAGCCCACACCGCCGCGATGGCAACGTGGAGCGCGTCGACGGCTGCGTTGTCGGGAAAAGCCTGGAGGGCCAGGAACTCTTTCGCCAACTTGATTGCGTCAGCCGTCTCTTCGAGATCGGCAACCGCTTCCAATGCCTCGAGCCGGTCCCGTGCCGCGGCCGTGTCGCCTTTCTCGGCTTCGCTCCGCGTACGCTGGGACGTACACAAAACAAACGATGATCGTTCCCCATCCCACCATTCCCGTGTGGTCTTCTGCTCAGCAGCCACGTCCGGGTTCCGACTTGGCCACGCCGTCAACCGGCTAACGACTGTCGTTTCGATATAGACACGCGGTTTCACCACTACATCCTCAGGTCAGTCAACAGTCTGTGCGTTGTATAACTGCAAGACAAACCAGTCGGGATTCTCCGACCAATACTCCTTGCCAATTAGGCATTTCCCCGTCTCGTTGGTGTAGAGACTTGCCTCGACTCTCGCCGTCTCTTCGTAAGTTTTGCCGGGCGCCCAGATGCTGGACCCCTCACACAATCCATCATCCATGATCCGCAGCGTTGTTAGACACGCCTCGCCATCCTCACCTGCCCATTCGATGACGATCTCGTTCTTGCGAACGACGACGGCATTGGTAGCGAGAGTAAAGAAATTCTCGAGAAGGCCTTCTTGCCAGGCATACCATCCATCGAATCGTGTTGCTGTGGCCATGCTTGTCCCATTACGTGTCAGAAGGGCGGCCTAACGGCCACCCTTCTTGGTTTTGTAGGGAAGCCTATGCCACGGAGCCCGCGATGCGGCTCTTCTTGTCGTCGTCGTCGATCTTCGTGATCATCACCTCGGTCGTCAGCATCAGCCCGGCGATGCTGGCGGCGTTGGTCAACGCTGTCCGGGTCACCACCAGCGGGTCGATGATGCCGGCTTTGAACATGTCGACGTACTCGCCGGTGCTGGCGTTGTAGCCGATGTTCGCACTCTTTTCGCCGCGGATGCTCACTTCGTCAGCGATCACCGCGCCGTCGAGGCCGCAGTTTTCCGCGATGGTGCGGATCGGCTTCGCCAGTGCACGCGACACGAGTTCGGCACCGATCCGCTCGTCGCCTTTGAGTTTCTCGGCCAAAGCGTCCACCACGGGCACGCAGCGCATCAGGGCCACGCCGCCGCCGGGGACGATGCCTTCCGCCACTGCTGCGCGGGTCGCGTGCAAGGCGTCTTCGACGAGGTCCTTCAGTTGCTTCATCTCGCCTTCGGTCGCGGCACCGACACGGATGATCGCCACGCCGCCGACCAGCTTGGCCAGACGCTCGCTGAACTTTTCTTTATCGTAGCTCGACTCGGTCTGATCCATCTGCGTGCGGATCATGGCGACGCGATCCTGGATCGCCTTCTCGCGCTTCTTGTCCTTGGTCTCGCAGATGATGGTGGTGTTTTCCTTGTCGATGACGACGCGGTCCGCCGAGCCGAGGGCTTCGAGTTCGACGTTTTCGAGCTTGATGCCGAGGTCGTCGCTGATGAACTGACCGCCGGTGAGCGTCGCGATGTCGGCGAGCATCGCCTTGCGGCGGTCACCGAACCCGGGAGCCTTCACGGCACAGACATCGATCATGCCGCGGAGCTTGTTCACCACCAGCATGGCGAGCGCTTCGCTCTCGACATCCTCGGCGATGATCAGCAGCGGCTTGCGGACCTGGGCGACTTTCTCCAGCAGCGGCAGGAACTCGCGGACGTTGCTGAGCTTCTTCTCGTAGATGAGGATCAGCGGGTGTTCCATTTCGCAGCGCAGGTCGGCACTGCCCGCGGCGAAGTACGGGCTGATGTAGCCCTTGTCGAACTGCATGCCTTCGACGAATTCGAGCACCGTCTCGGAGGTCTTGCCTTCCTCGATGGTGATGACGCCATCCTTGCCGACTTTCTCGAACGCATCCGCCATCTGACCACCCACGGCAGCGTTGTTGTTCGCCGAGATGGTGGCGACCTGCTCCATCTCTTCCTTCTTGGTGATCTTCTTGCTCATCGCTTCGAGCGTCTCGACGCACTTGGCGACGGCCTTGTCAATCCCCTTCTTGACCGCTGTGGGGTTGGCCCCGGCCGTGATGTTGCGAAGGCCTTCCGCGTAGATCGAGAGCCCGAGCACGGTCGCCGTGGTGGTGCCGTCGCCGGCGACGTCGTTGGTCTTCGACGCCACTGCGCTGACGAGCTTGGCGCCCATGTTCTCGAAGGCGTCGGCGAGCTCGATTTCCTTGGCGACGGTCACGCCGTCTTTGGTGACGGTGGGCCCGCCGAAGGATTTGTCGAGGATCACGTTGCGGCCGGTTGGCCCGAGCGTGACACCGACGGCCTTGGCCAGCTTCTCGGCTCCAGTCAGGAGCTTCTTGCGGGCGTCGTCGGTATAGAGCAGTTGCTTAGCCATTGTTAATCCCTTTTGTGTTGTGGCAATGGCATTACTATGAAGTAATGCCATTGGATTTCTTGAAGTTATTAAGACTGTCGATCAATGTCTTTTTTAATCCGTCGAGCTGCTTTGCATACTCTTTATGTTGAATGACTTGAGGATTGCTGACTGGCAAATCCTCAATTGCCTTGCTTGATTCGATCTTCTTATCAATGCACCCATTGATAGCATTTCCAAGCTCATCGATGATTTCGCTAATACCGCGGATGTCTAACATTAGAGTAATGTCCTTACTTAGTGACTTTAGCGAGGACGTCACTCTCGCGGAGGATCTTGTATTCCTTGCCGCCGACTTCGACGTCGTTGCCGGAGTATTTGCCGAAGAGTACGGTGTCGCCGACCTTAACGGCCAACATCAGGCGTTCGCCTTTGTCGCTGAGCTTGCCGGGGCCGGCCGCAATGACCTTGCCCTGCTGCGGCTTCTGCTTGGCGTTGTCCGGCAGCAGGATGCCGCCGGCGGTCTTCTCTTCCGCTTCCACCTGCTCGACCACAATGCGGTCATCGAGGGGCTGCAGATTCATCACGCCTTTGTCTTTTGCCATGTCAATGTCTCCGAATATCAGTGTTTGAAGAAGTATGAGGTTTGAAGAACGCTCCCTTACGGTCGCGTCTCGTGTTCGAGCATTACATCATTCCGCCCATGCCACCCATTCCGCCCATGCCACCCATTCCCATGCCGCCCATTCCACCCATGCCGCCGCCGTGGTCATGATCGTGGTGATCGCCGCCGGCGCCCTTCGGCTCCGGAATATCAGCGATCAGGCCTTCGCTGGTGAGCAGCAGAGCCGCGACGGAGGCACCATTTTGCAGTGCACTGCGGGTGACCTTCACCGGGTCGATCACGCCGGCCTTGCGCAGATCCTCGTATTCGTCGGTGTCGGCGTTGTAGCCGTGATTCTTGTCTTTGCCCTTCAAGATGTGGCTGACGACCACGGTGCCATCTTTGCCGGCGTTCTCAGCGATCAGTCGGCAGGGCATTTCGAGAGCGCGATAGAGCACGCGGACGCCAGCGTCTTCGTCGCCTTCGAGCTTCGACTTGTCGAGCACTTTGCGAGCCTGGAGGAACGCCACACCGCCGCCGGCGACGATGCCTTCTTCAATGGCAGCGCGAGTAGCTGCAAGGCTGTCCTCGTAGAGAGCCTTGCGCTCTTTCATCGCGGTTTCAGTAGCACCGCCGACTTTGAGTTGCGCGACGCCGCCGGCCAGCTTGGCGAGACGTTCCTGGAGCTTCTCGCGGTCGTATTCGCTATCGGTCTTTTCGATCTCGGCGCGGATGACATTGATGCGACCGTCGATCGCCTTCTTGTCGACCTTGCCTTCGGTGATGGTGGTGTTCTCGCTGTCGATCTTGACTCGCTTGGCCCGGCCGAGGTCTTCGATCTTGACGTTCTCGAGTTGGATGCCGAGGTCTTTGAAGATCGCCTTGCCACCGGTGAGGATGGCGATGTCTTCCATCATGGCTTTGCGGCGGTCACCGTAGCCGGGAGCCTTGACCGCACAGACCTGCAGGATGCCCTTGAGCTTATTGAGCACCAGCGTGGCGAGGGCTTCGCCTTCCACGTCCTCAGCGATGATGACCAACGGGCTCTTCTGCTTGCTGACCGTCTCGAGCAACGGGATCAGACTCTTCACGCTCGAAATCTTCTCTTCGAAGATCAGGATGAAGGGGTTGTCGAACTCACACGTCACCGAGTCGAGATTGTTGACGAAATGCGGCGAGAGGAAGCCGCGATCGAACTGCATCCCCTGCACGACGTTGACTTCGGTCTCGGCGGTCTTGCCTTCTTCGACGGTGATGACCCCGTCGGCGCCGACGAGCTTCATGGCATCGGCGAGCTTCTTGCCGATCTCTTTGTCGTTGTTGGCTGCGATGCTCGCGACTTCGGTTATCGTCTTTGAATCTTTCGGGTCGATGGTCTCGGCGAGCTTGTGCAACTCAGCGACGACCTTTTCGACGCCAGCGTTGATGCCGCGGACGAGGGCCATTGGATCACCCCCCGCGGCGACGGCCTTGAGCCCCTCGCGGAAGATGTGCTCGGCCAGCACAGTGGCCGTGGTGGTGCCGTCGCCAGCGACATCGCCGGTCTTGGACGCTGCTTCTTTGACAAGCTGGGCGCCCATGTTTTCAAACGGATCCTGAAGCTCGATTTCCTCGGCAACTGTCACGCCGTCTTTGGTGACGGTGGGGCTGCCCCATCCTTTGTCGAGAACCGCGTTGCGACCGCGGGGCCCGAGCGTGGCCCGGACTGCGCGGGCGAGCTTGGTGGCACCACTCAAGAGTTTGGTGCGGGCGTCGTCGCCGAAAGCGAGTTGCTTGGAAGCCATCTGGCTATTCTCCACGAGTAAACGTTTGGCAGGGAATCTGTGGTGCGGTGTGGGAGTGCAAACCGCGTGCCTTCGCAGTCAAGGAAGTCGCAAGACATTGCTGGCAATGTCGATGCGCCGACTCGACGCAGAAGCGAATTCGCGAACCTGTCATTGTGTCAGTATGGAAACGACAGCAGTCTGCGTTGTCGTTGTTGCGGTCACTCGCCAGAATGACGAACATTCCGGGAGTATCGACGATGGCGAGCAAAACGTCGAAGAGTGCGAAGAAAGCCACGGCAAAGCCGCGACCCAAACTGAAGCCCAACAAGGACGGGGTCGTGCTGCTCTCCGGCGGTAATCCTCAGATCGCAAAGGCCGACGGCGATGCCCCCGTGCAGGCATACATCGCGGCCATGCCCGGTTGGAAACGCGACGTCGGTCGCAAGCTCGACGCCCTGATCGTGCGCACGCTCCCAAATGTGCAGAAGGCAGTCCGCTGGAACTCGCCCTTCTACGGTGTCGAGGGCCAAGGGTGGTTCCTGGGGCTGCACTGCATCACGAAGTATGTCAAGCTGGCGTTCTTCCGGGGCACGTCGCTCAAACCCATGCCACCGGTCGAGTCCAAAAACGAAGGTACACGCTACTTCCACATCTACGAAAACGACCAACTCGACGAAGCCCTGCTCGTGAGTTGGATCCGTCAGGCCGCGGAGGTGCCGGGCGAGAACTGCTTCTGATGACCGCTCACTTGCCGGGCACGACACGGACGAATCCGGCGTCGATGTATTGACCGCCGCGGGTCTGATGACAGTGAATCGCAATCGTGTTGGCACCTGCTTTCAGCGACTTCCGGGCTTCGTCGCTGATGGCCACTTCCACATAGGAGGTGGTGTAGCCGCCCTGCTTCGCTGCGAGGATGCCATTGATATAAATCTCCGCATCCTCATCGTGATGCACCCGCAGCAGCACCTCGCCCTCTGGCTTGTCCTTCAGGTCGAAACTGCGTCGCAGCCAGATATCAGGCGACTTCCATTCGGTGCGGGCGACCACGCCCGGTGTGTCCTTCGTCCCGAAGCCGCCTTTCCCTTCGCTCCAGGCGGCTGAGTCGAAATCCGGCTTCTGCCAGCCGTCGCCAGGCTTCGCGGTCGTGAATCGCCACGTCTGCGGCGTCGTCTCCGAGGTGGCGACCAGTTCCTTGTAGACCGGCGGCGGACCGAACAGGGCTTTGTGCCACTTCGCTGTCTCCGAGACATCAAACTTGATCACTTCACGGTCGTAGGTCATCAGGCCATTGATCTCGATTTCGACATCGGTCGTCTGGGTGTAGACAGCCGCGGCGAGCCCTTTGCCGATGAGCGTGTGCATACGGAGCAAAAGTTGGTGATAGTTCTGCCGCAGTTCGTCGGTGGTCTTGAACGAGCGATAGCCCCAGTTTTTGGAATCCTTCCAGAGGTGCCCTTCGAGAGCCAGGCCGAGGCCGCCGTATTCGCCGAGGACACTGACGCGGTCCGGCATCGCGGGAAACATGCCCGGACCGGGGTAGCTGTGCATGTCTTTCATGTCACCGTAGCCGCGGTCGGTCCAGCCGCTGGGGCCATTGACGAGCCGCGTGGGGTCATATTCCTTCACCCATTTCAGAATGTCATTTGTGTCGTGCTGGCCCCAGCCTTCATTGAATGGCACCCAGACTGCGATGCAGGGGAAGACCCGCAGGTGATCGATCATTGCTTTGAGTTCGACGCGGAACTGCTTCTTGTCCGCGTCGGAGAAGATGGCATCGGTTTTCTGATTCGGCTGCACCTGCTGTCGACGTCCATCCGCCATGCCGCTGGGCATGTCCTGCCAGACAATCAGGCCGAGTTCGTCGCAGTATTGATAATAACGGGCCGGTTCGACCTTAATGTGCTTACGCACCATATTCATACCGACCTTCTTCAACACTTCGAGATCGTACTTCATCGCTGCGTCGCTCGGCGGCGTCAGCAAACCATCAGGCCACCACCCCTGGTCGAGTGGCCCGATCTGAAAATACGGCTTGCCATTCAGCATCAGACGCATCACGCCTTCATCATCTTTCGCTGCTGTGACCGTGCGTTTTGTGAAATACGACTGGACCGTATCCAGAGTCTTGTTGTCGCGGATCAGGGAAACCGTCAGCTTGTAGACGACTGGAAGTTCGGGGGTCCACAATTTAATATCACTTTGTGGAATTCTGTAAACATCCTTATAGATCTGTTCGCTGGTTGCCGATCCGCTGTTGTGTCCCTGTGGATAATCGATTTGTACGCGAATCATGTCGCCGTCTTTGATGCCGCTGCTGTTGAAATGCAGTGACACGGAATTGAGATCCGGGTCGGTGATCGGCTCAATCGAATTGATCCGCGTTTCTCCGACCGGCTCCATCCACACAGTCTGCCAGATACCCGTGACCGGTGTGTACCAGATGCCTTCCTGATTCAGTTTCTGCTTGCCCCGCGGTTGCGAGCCCTTGTCGGTCGGATCCCAGACCCGCACGACCAACTCATTCTCGCCTGGCTTGAGCGAGTCGGTGAGATCGAAGCTGAACGGATCCGATCCCCCTTGTGTCGGCCCAGTTCGCGGTCGTTGAGATAGACCGTTGAGTCCCAGTCGACGGCACCGAAGTGCAGCATCACGCGTTTGCCAGCCCAATCCGCTGGCACTGTGACTGCCGTGCGATACCAGAGATTCTGATTCGGCGTGACGGTCTTACCGACGCCGGAGAGAGCCGACTCCGCGCAGAACGGCACGAGGATCTTCCCGTCCCACTGCGTCGGCTTGGCTGCGTCCTTGGTTGTGATCGCGTAGTCCCACAGACCGTTCAGATTCTGCCAATCGGTGCGTTCCAGTTGCGGCCGCGGGTACTCGCGCCAGGCGTTCTCGGGTGTGACTTCTTTGCCCCAACGCGTCATGAGCGGCGTCGCCGCGGGTTTCCAGTCCGCAGCAGACGTCGTGGCCAAAGTCATTGCGAACAGTGCGAAAACGCGGGAGAGGAGTCTGGCCATGTCAGTGCATCCTTAGTTTGTAAAGTAATCGTAGTAATACCGGCGGGACGGTGCGTTGGACGCGTCAAGTTTTTCTGATTCGCTTGTTTTTGCAGGATCTCCCGCTACGCCGCTTGCGGAACCATCGCCGTGTGGCTACTCTTTTTGGAAGCCTCGCGGACAAGATCATGGCAGCGGGATCGTGGTCGCTTGTGAAAGAACTCTTCACCGCGGGGGCGGCGGAGTTCCTGACCGAGATCCGCCGCGTGCACCACGGCGAACGGCTCGGCGAGTTCGCCGCCACCTGGTTCGCCAACCCACGGCCCGTCGCCCGGCAATTCCTCTTCGACTATCTCGACCAACCGCTGAACTGCTACCGCCACGAGGCGCTCGTCAAGCGGCTCTTCAAGCTCGCGGAGAAAGCCGGCGACGATGAAGTGATGGGGGCGTTCCTCGTCGCGTTTGACCGGAGCATCCGACGGGTCAAGCATACTCGAATACAGTCCATGAAAACTGAGAACTTCCGCGATCGAGCCGCGGCGGAAGCCGCAGTTGAGAATTGGATCCGCGAGGGCTTTTCAGATGCGAATGTGAACTCGATGTTTCAGCGTCGTTTCTATGCGTCTGCTGTCAAGTCTGTGGAAGTGATCGTTACTCCATCGAACACGAAGATGCCCAGGCCGAGCAATCCCAAGCGTGATGCCGGGCTGAGTGATGCCCAGCGAACCAAGTATGAAAAGCGATACTTGCTCTTCTCTGTGCTCACGCGGCGTTATCTCCGCCGCCGGGTGTGGCGTTATTTCCGCAAGCTCGGCGCCATGGAGCCGGAACGCTACCTCCGTGCGGCGATGCGGTTTCTCCCCCGCTACCGTGACGACGACATCGCCAGCGAGCGGCAACTGCTCGACAACTGGGGACTGATGAACGCCCTTTTCCACGGCTGCTCCGCACTGCGGTTCAGGGCCAGGGGCGTCGCCTTCGCGGAGGGGAAGACAATCGCGGACCTGCACTTCGCCCCGCGATTCGAGGAGGTCTGGAAAGCGAACAGCGAAGCACTCTTCACGCTGATGCTCGAAGCGAAGTGCCGAGCGGTGCGAAAGTGGGCCCGCGACGGGCTCAAGCTCCACCATGAAGCCTGGCTGGCGTCGCTCTCCGCAACGCGGCTGCTGATGCTCGTCGACAGCCGTGATGCCGAGGTATCGGCACTCGGTTTTGCATTGCTGGATGCTGCCAGGGATCTTGAGACCATTCCCGTGGAGCAGTGGCTGCGGCGGCTCGACGGCGACGACCTCGACGCTCTCGCACGGTTCAGCGACTTCCTGAAGCGCCGCCTCGATCCGGCCCGTATTTCGAACGAAGACGCCCTGCGTCTGGCAACACATCGCAGTCGGCCCGTGGCGGAATTGGGCTTTGCAATCGTCCAGACCAAGACGTGGCCCGATCCCCACGGACTGCTGCCGCTCGCGGACGCCGAGTGCGAACCCCTCCGCATTCACATGATTCCCTGGCTGCGGAAGCACCTTCAATCCCGGGGGTCCGTGACCAGCGATTGGGTTTTGACCTTTCTGGACAGCCGACATGAAGACGTGCGAGAAACAGGATTCCGGCTTTTCGCCAGTGATGTGTCGCCCGATGCGGCGCTCTGGTCGAAGCTGATGGAGTCGCCGTACGATGACGTGCGGCTCCGCTTGTTCATGCTGATGGATCGCTGGCGGCAAACCGAACCGCAGACGGTCCGTGGCCTCTGGGCAGGCGTGCTCACCAACATCCACCGCG
>JBGSSZ010000058.1:0-9048 GCA_041736785.1 Limnoglobus sp. | reverse complement strand
GCGGATCGAGCACATGCCCGTACATTCGGCCATTGTACTCGAAATGCTGATAGGTGGCCGCGCTGGTTGCGAGTGCCCGATCCTTCAAATGAATCGTGCCGAGCAACTGCTGATTCTGAGTTGGGTGGTTTAGGGCGACGGGCCATCCCCGTGTGCTGCTCGGCGGAGAGCCCAGAGCCAGCACACTGCTGCCCCCGGCGTGGAGCAGGGCACTATGGATGTTTCGTGAGTGGAGTAATTCACCGGCGCGATCGAGTGCATAGCCTTTGCCGATGCTGCCGAGATTGAGCTCGAGACCGCGACGGCGGAAGCGGACACTGAGGTCGGTGTCGTTCAGAATGACGTGACGCATGCCGACGGCGTTCATCGCTGCGGCCAGCTCCGCCGCTGACGGAATGCGACCCTCGCGGCGATGAAATCCCCAGGCTCTGATCAGGGTACCGCTGGCAATATCGAACGCACCTTGCGTCTGTACGCCAATGCGAGCCGCGTGCTGCAGCAATGCGAACAACCGCGGCTCAATGACCACAGGGCGATCGAACGCTGTGGCGTTCAGGCGGCTGACTTCGGAGTCGTCGCGATAGATCGTGAGTTGATTTTCGAGCTCATCAATGAGATCAAGTGCGTCATTCGCGGCATCAGACGCGTGCGGAGTGCCGAGGGGAATGTCGATTTCAAAGTGCGTGGCCATCGCCCGACGTGAGAACCGCTGCAGCGTGTATTCCGCGACCTGCGGGCTCTCGTCGTGATGGACGAAGAGCGGCGCGGGAGTGGCACGAAGAAAACGGCGGCGAAGCATCACCCAATCATAGCAGTCCCGCCGCCCGTGACTCAATCATTGCTGAAGAGATCATGGACCATGGGGTCGAGATGCTTGGTGTTGCGTTCGACGGCGAGCACGATGGTGCGCTCCTCCATGCCATCGGCGCTGGTCGCGATTGCGGGGATAATCTGGCGTCCGTCGGTCAGGCTATAACGCATGACAAATGTGCCGTCGGCGCGGATTTTCTGAGGTTCGTTGCCCAGAGTGACCCGAGCCGTGGGGTCGGTGCGACCGGTGACAATCAGCTCCGCATTCAGTTCAAAGCCGAATTTCTTGAGCTTGTCTGGGACCGCACCCGAGCCGACGATGGAGTCCTTGGAATTGCGTTTGACCTGCTCGTCGAAGAGATCGCGCAGTTGGCTGTTGCCTGAGGACTCAAAGCCAGTGGACATGGCCAGAAGCCGACCGGCGGCTTTGTCGTCGATATCCGCAACCCAGTTTTCTTCGAGAGCCTCGCTCGCCCCGGCCTTCGGCGGCGTCACGACATTCGAGCGACAGAGCGGGTGGAAGTGCCCGCGACGGGTGAGATAACCGATGTCGGCGCGATAGGTCCGCGGCGGCTGAGGAATGTCGATGTACCAGTGGTTGCACCCGCCATGAATGACGATGTCGCGGATGACAGTTTCCGCAGTGCTGGTTGTATCCTGCGACGTGACGTCGAACAGGCGGATCACCGGCTTGGCACCGTACCACTCCTGACCGAGAGCCGCCTCGGCCCGTTGCACCGACTGCAGCGTGAGTTCCCAGTGAGTGTGCAGCCAATGCGGATCGGGCACCATCAGGAAGATGCGGTCCTTCACGACACCCTTGGCGGTCTTGGTCGAGAGATCCTTGTCAGCCGGGATTGCGGGCTCTTTGACAGCGACTGCTTTGCTGGACTTGGAGGATCCTGACTTGGTGCCGTTTGAAGCTTTCGCGACCGGTTTGGCCGCAGCAGGTTTTGCTGAGCGATGCGGGCCGGTGCGCCGCTCGGCAACCACAGGCTTGGCTGGCTTGCGCTGCAACGGCTTGCGCGGATTTTTGGCAGGCTTCGCCGCAGGACGGGCTGGCTTGGTCGGGCGTTTGCTTTTGGCTTTTGCGTTCACGTTGCTCACAACGGCTCGAGGGTGGGACGTCAGCGGTGGGCGTGGCTGACTTTGATAATTGTATCAGGAAAGTAAAATAAAGTCAGGCGATTCCTGCCTGCCACGACATTCACGTCCGACACGTAAAGAGCTCTGCCGACAACACGCCAGAATAATCATTGCGGATAACGGACTTCGGGCGGGCCGCAGCAGTGCTTTGCACGCTAAATCTATCGTATTCTACTTACATTAAAAGACTTACTACCCGGAATGTCCACAGGAATCCACTCGCTACCACTTGGAATGGCGAGATCTGACGGCTGAATCGATTCTGACAGTGCTTGCGATGTTTGAGTGTGAGAATATCGCGGATTTGTCGCAGCTGCATATGCTCCACAACAGGACGCTGAGAGGTTTTCTCTGCTTTTCACCAACGGATCGTGAGCTTGTGAATTTTTTCACAAAGTCGGATTGACGATTCCGGTCGTGTCTCCAAGATAGCTCCGTTGAACGCGGTGCGATGCCGATGGCTGCTCCCGAGAATCCGCGAAAGCTCTCAGCCCCTCTGGGGCTGATGGTGATCGGTTCGGAAATCGCCGGGTTTGCAATTGTCGGAGTTCTGATCGATTACGCTCTCGGAACGCTCCACAGCATTCCCTGGGCGACCTTGATCCTCGCCCCCCTCGGATCGGTTGTCGCACTGTGGCATCTTATTCGAATCGTTCGACTGCCGCCGAAGTCCTGACGCTGTGTCTGCCGTCGCTTGTGGCACTGGCCGCGGGTGCCGTAAGTGGATACGTTCTCGATTCGGCGACTGCCGTGGCACTGGTGCTCCCGATCACCGTCGTCGCACATGCGATCACGCTGGCTTGGAGTCGCAGACTGGCCGCAGGAGCGTTCTTCGGAATGCTGCTCGGTGTGCTCCTGCGAAGCCTTGTCGTCGTCGGCGGTGCAGGGGTGCTGTTCTTCGGCACTGACTTATTTCGTGCTCGGGGCCTGTCGCTCTGGGTCTGGTTGATTGGGGTCTATCTCTCCACGCTCGCCGTCGAAACTGTTCTCCTCGGGAGAACCCTTCGACGAAGCTCAGGAGTGCCCCTCTGAGGATCATCATGGCGGATCATGCGACCCCCACGAAAGGCGAGATCGACCCTTTCAAGGAAGTGGTTGATTCCGCGAAGTTTGAATTCTCCGAATCATGGAACAATCTGCACGGCCTGCACCTCGAACTTCCGAAAATCGGTGAATTCCAGATCACCAAATTCCAGATTCTGCTGACGATTTCCGCTATCATCACGGCGATCATTCTCATCTACCTCGGCCGCAAGATGCGTCACGGCGAAACGCCGCGGGGTTGGTTGTGGAATGGCGTCGAGAGCCTTTACTTCTTCGTTCGCGACAACATCGCCCGAGCGGGTCTTGGTGCCGATGGCGACAAATACACGCCGTTCCTCACCACTCTGTTTGTGTTCATTCTGATCACCAACTTACTGGGAATGGTTCCGTTCCTGGGCTCGGCGACCGCCAGCATTGCGGTGACCTTCTCACTGGCAATCGTCGCGTTCGTGGTCATCCACGTGTCAGGTGTCAAGGAAAACGGCTTCGGCACCTACATGAAATCGTTCATTCCGCACTTTCATATGGAAGGCGGGCCCGCCATGAAATTGATGGGCTTCTTCCTGACGATCGGCATGGCGATCCTCGAATACGCGACCGTGTTCATCCGCCTGGCCGTACTGGCGATTCGACTTTTCGCCAACATGCTGGCCGGGCACACGGCACTTTTCATGATCCTGTTCTTCATCCAGATGGTGGCCCGCCCGCTCGAAGAAGGCGGCGGCTTCCTGCACCCGAACAGTCTGCCGACTTGGCTCTACTATCCCGTAACTCTCTTCAGCGTGTTGATGGCGACGGCACTCGGCCTGCTCGAAATCTTCGTGGCCGGTCTGCAAGCCTTCATCTTCACACTACTGACTTCAATCTTCATCGGTCTCGCGAAACACCCGGCCCACTAACCCCGTTTTCTCTCGAAAGGTCTGTCATGCGTCGCAATCTTCCCGTGATGTTCGGAGCCCTGGTGCTCGTTCTCTCCGTCGGCAACATCGCCTTCGCCGCTCAAGCCACCGCCGCCATCGGCATGGGCCTCAGCGTCGTCGGCATTGGCATCGGCCTCGGCCTCATCGGCTACGGTGCACTCAGCGGCATGGCCCGCCAGCCTGAAATGCAAGGCACGCTGCAGACATCCATGCTCATCGTCGGCGGTCTGGTCGAAGGGGCCGGGATTCTCGCCCTCATCCTGTGCCTCGTGACGATCTTCGTCGATCCTCAGCCCACGGTTGTGGCTCCCACGGCTCAGCCCGTTCCTGCGCCCACCAAGTAATCGCGACCTTCTCTTGAGGAGAACGCCATGCGGAGCTTCATTGCAGGATTAGTCGCGGTCGCCTTCTTTGGCACATGCACGGTGGACGTGCGTGCGGATGCTGCACCCGCAGATCCCCATGCTGCCGCAGCCCCAGCCAAGCACGCAAAAGATCCGGACCCCATCGGCTTCACCGGCTACAAGCGCTGGGATCTTGCGGTCTACACCATCGTGGTCTTTGTGCTGCTGTTCCTGATCCTGAACAAGTTTGCGTTTCCGAACATCGTCAAAGGCCTGAAAGCCCGGGAAGACCTGATCGCGGCAGCCAAGGAAGAGGCGATTCTGGCGAAGAAGGAAGCGGAAAAGCTGCGGGTTGATCTTGCGGCAGAGCGGGAAGTGGAGTTCGCCAAGATCCGTGCTCTCATGGAAGAAGCCCGTCGTGACGCAGATGCCCTGAAGGCGAAAGAGCGGGAGCAGGGGCAGAAAGAAGCCGCAGCGGAGCGGGAACGCTCGAAGCGGGAAATCGAAGCCGCGACCAATGCCGCCCTGCAGATGATCTACGAGAAGAGTGTTGACCTCGCGACGATGATCAGCACCAAGGCCATCAAGAAAAACATGAACGCCGATGATCACCGCCGGCTGGTTGAGGAGTCGATCGCCGACCTCAAGACAGGACGCATTTGATGGCTGCGAAGGCAAACAATCGACTCGCTCGCATCTACGCGGAGGCCCTGATGGCCAACGCTGAGAAGGCGGGATCCGTTGACTCGATCGCGACCGAACTCGACGAGCTGGCGGGCAGCATATTCACCAATGCTTCGGCTGAGGAGTTCATCACCACACCGGTGATCTCTTGGCGGACCAAGGAACCCCTCCTCGCTCAGGCTCTGCAGGGCAACGTGTCGGATCTGCTGCGGAACTTCATCGGCGTACTGAACAAGAACGGCCGACTGGGCATGCTGCCGCAGATTCGTGCGGCGTATCAGTCGCTGCAGGACGACTCGGCCGGTCGCGTGCGGGTCACGGTCAAGACCGCCGTGCCGCTCGGTGAACAGCAGCAGTCAGACCTCGCCGGCACGCTGGCCGCGGCTCTGAAAAAGCAGCCTGTACTCAATCTTCAAGTCGATCCGGATCTGCTCGGCGGTATCGTCGTGCAGGTCGGCGACCGCGTCATCGACACCTCGGTGCGAACGCGCATCCAGACCCTCCGCGCACAACTGATGGAACGAGGTTCGAGCTATGTCCTCCAAAATTAAGGCCGACGAAATCATCAGCGTTCTGACCAAGCAGATCGCTGAATTCGATTCCAAGTCCGACACCCGCGAAGTCGGCACCGTGCTCGAAGTGGGCGACGGTATCGCACGCTGTCACGGCCTCTCCGACGTGATGACCGGTGAGATGATCGACTTCCCGGCCGCGGGCGTCAAAGGTCTCGCCTTCAACCTCGAAGAAAACTCAGTCAGCGTCATCGTGCTCGGCGACTACCTCAAGCTCCGCGAGGGGATGGAAGCCCGCACCACCGGGCAGTTGCTTCGCGTGCCCGTCGGACATGCTCTGATCGGCCGCGTCATCGATCCGCTCGGCAATCCGATGGACGGCAAAGGGCCGATCATCACGGACAAGTCCCGCTTGCTCGAAAGCCCAGCCCCAGGCATCGTGGATCGCCAGCCGGTGAAGCAGCCTCTTCAGACCGGTCTCAAAGCCGTCGATGCCATGACACCCGTCGGGAAGGGCCAGCGGGAACTCATCATTGGTGACCGCAAGACAGGCAAGACCGCCATTGCGGTCGACACGATTATCAACCAGGCCAGCGAAAACGTCATCTGCGTCTACGTCGCCTGCGGCATGATGGAATCGAAGGTCGCCGGGCTTGTCGAGAAGCTTCGCGAATCGGGTGCGATGGACTACACGATCGTGGTCGTGACCAGTGCCGCCGACGCCGCTCCGCTGCAGTATCTCGCCCCCTACGCCGGCTGTGCGATGGCGGAATACTTCATGTATGAAGAAGGCCGGGACACCCTTTGCGTCTATGACGACTTGTCGAAGCAGGCATCGGCGTACCGCCAACTCTCGCTGCTCGTGCGTCGCCCTCCGGGTCGCGAGGCCTATCCGGGTGACGTGTTCTATGCCCACAGCCGTCTGCTCGAACGTTCCGCCAAACTCGCCGACCGTTGGGTGATCGTCGACGGTGGCACTGACGCTGCAAAAGCCGAATCGAATTGGGGCATCAACAGCGCCGCCAACCCCACTCAGAAGCGCAACGGCAATGAAGACAGCAAAGTCTATATTGGGCCTCCCGGCAAGGAGCACGCCGAACACGATCTGCAGAGCTTCCCCGGTGCCAAGCTCGCCCGCGTCTGGAACAGCGGCGGGTCGCTGACGGCACTGCCGATCATCGAGACGCTTGAAGGCGAAGTGAGCGCCTACATCCCGACCAACGTGATCTCGATCACCGATGGTCAGATCTATTTGCAGCCCGACCTCAAGAACGCCGGTGTGATGCCCGCCGTGGACGTGGGTATTTCGGTGAGCCGCGTGGGTGGCAACGCTCAGATCGCGGCCATGAAGGACAAGCGGGTCGCCGGTGGTATCAAGCTCACGCTCGCAGCTTTCCGCGAACTCGAGGCTTTCGCCCAACTCGGCACCGAACTCGACAAAGTGACCCAGCAGCAACTCGACCGCGGCTACCGCATGGTCGAAATCCTCAAGCAGCCACAGTACAAGCCGCTCCACGTCATCGATCAGGTGGCCATCATCTACGCCGGTAACAGTGGCGCGCTCGACAAAGTGGACCGCAAGGATGTCCGCGCCTGGGAGGATCAGTTCTTGAAGTTCCTTAAAGAGCAGATGCCCGAAGTGCGCGATCTGCTGATGAAGGAAAAGAAACTGACCGACGGCGTGGTGAAGCAACTGGATGGCGCGATCGCCGCGTTCGCACCACAGTTCAAGGCGTAATGATCTACAAACTCCCAACTGCAAACTACACGCTCATCATGAGCCTGACCTCCCGGTCAATCTAGTTTGTAGTCAGTAGTTTGCAGCTTGCAGAGGATCCGGGACATTCATGGCCAACCTTCGCTTACTCGTGAAACGCCGCAAGGCGATCCGCAACATCCGCAAGATCACGCGGACGATGGAACTGATCGCGACTGCGCGGTTCAAGAAAGCGCTGGATCGCGCCACGGAAGCCGATGCGTACACGAAGAAGATCGCCGAACTGGCCGCGGACCTGAGCCAAAACGCCGGCGATGTCAGCCATCCGCTCCTTGCTCAGCGACCAACCATCAAGAAAGTCCTCGTGCTGGTCGTGACCTCGAATCGCGGACTGTGCGGCGGGTACAACGGCGGCATCCTCCGCGAAGCCCAAGTGCAGGTCCGCAAGCTCGCCGCCGAAGGGACGCCCTACGAAATGGATGTCAGCGGCCGCCGCGGACAGACCTTCTTCAAGTTTCAGCGGATCGCAATTGCCAACTCGTATCAGCAGTTTGAAGACAAGCCGACTTTCGAGCAGGTGGATGAAGTCGCCACCCGCTACGCCACGATGTATGCCACCGGGCAGGTCGATCAGGTGATCGTGGTCTATCAGAAGTTTTTGAATGCCGCCCGTCAGACGCCGGTGGCCGAGACACTGCTGCCGATGTCCAGCGTGACGAGTGAGAGCAATGTTGCCGCGGGTCCGAAGGTCGATTACGAATTTCTGCCGAGTGCGGCGGAGATTCTGAATGAACTCGTGCCGGTCGCGTTCAAGGTGCGCTTGTTCAAGGTTTTCCTCGACGCCGCCGTGAGCGAGCAGATTGCCCGTCGCGTGGCCATGAAAGCCGCGACGGAAAACGCCGGTGACCTGATCAAGAGCATCAGCCAGGTCTACAACCGCACCCGGCAGGCGAACATTACGAAGGAGATCAGCGAACTCATCGGCGGCTCGGAGGCGCTCAAATAATGGCTGCCCGCCGCGACTTGCAGTTCGCCACACTCGACGACATCACTCGCGATGTGGAGAACCTCCACGCTGCCGGCTACGAAAAGACGGGCAAGTGGGATCTGGCCCAGATTTGCAATCACTGTGCCCTCTGGTTGAAGTATCCGATGGATGGTTTCCCCCCGCTGCCGTGGTTCATGAAGCCGGTCTTCTGGATCGTGAAGCGGACGGTGCTGCCGAAGTTTGAGCGGCAAGTTCGAGAAGAGAAGAAGATGCCGACGGGGATGAGCACGGCTCCGATGACCGTGTTCCCCGCCGGCGAGGATGAAGCCAAAGCTGTGGCGTTGCTCCGCGAACAGGTGGAACGCATGAAGACATTTGAAGGACCTTGGCAGCCGTCGCCACTCCGCGGGGTGCTGCCCAAAGACGATCAGGTCAATTCAGCGCTGGTGCATTGTGCACACCACCTGAGTTTCCTGGTGCCGAGGAATGCAAACCAAAATGGATGACGCGGATGTGAAGACACGGATTGATTTCTGATCCCTATCGGAGTCCGCGTTAGCCGTGCCCGATTTAGATTTTTCAGAGGCAAGCAACTATGACGACCGCGACCAAAGACGGCAAGATTGTGCAGATCATCGGCTCGACTTTCGACGTCGAGTTCGGCGATGCCCACTTGCCGGAGATTTACAACGCTCTCACGGTGAAGGAAAAAGCCAAGGGCGGAGTGAACATCAACCTCGTGGGTGAAGTGCAGCAGCACCTCGGTGGCAACCGCGTCCGCTGCGTCGCTCTCGGCAGCACCGACGGTGTCGTTCGTGGGATGAGCGCCGTCGACACCGGCGCGCCCGTGACCGTGCCCGTCGGCACTGGCGTGCTGGGCCGC
>JBGSSZ010000036.1:0-1613 GCA_041736785.1 Limnoglobus sp. | reverse complement strand
CGGTGAGCATCCTCGCGGCGAACAAGGACTTCGTGCTCGCCGATGCGGCAGCGGGACGCTTCGAGGCTTACGATTCGCTGCCCAAGCTCTTCGCGCTCTACAGCACGCTGCTGAAGGATCCGAAGCTCGCGGAGTTCGCGTTTATCACGACCTGGCCGAAGCTGAAGCCGGAGGAGAAGCGGGCGCTCTACTCAAAACACGCCTGCCACGAACTGAGTTTCTTCCTCTTCAAGAAGGACCCCGAGTTCTTCAAGACGACGATCAAGCCCTACCTGGCGAACAAGAAGGACAAAACCTTCCTCGATCAGTGGCTGCTCACCGCGGATGTGAATGCGTATGTGAGCCCGTGGCAACATGGCCGGCTGAATGTCGCCGAGCAGGTGCTGCTGTCGCAGCGGATCAACGGCGAACCCGCACGCACCGCGCGGCATCTGAGCGATCTCTACAAACTGCTGCCGCCGGACCTCGATCGCGAAGTCTTCCTGTTCGACAGTGCCCTCGCGACATCGGGGATGGACAGCAACAGCCAACTTCTGAAGCTGAAAGCAAAAAATGTCAGAAGCCTTGAGCTGCAGCTTGGGACTGTGGATTCACCGATGGGCAAGCCTCCGATTGGTGGATTTGCACGCGACGTTCTGCCAGCGGAGCCAACAAGCCCTGAGCGAAGCGCAATGAAGCAGAGGAAACAGGATGAAGCCAAGAAGGAAATGGAAGGCCGGCAGCGGGACGGAAACACACGACGTGGCGAACGTGAAAAGCTTGCCAAAGATGACTTGGGGCTCAACATGTACAGCCTGCCCGCAGATGAGGGCCTCAACAAGATGCCTTCGCAACTCTATCGCCGCGTTGAGCCGACGATGGAGTGGGCGGAGAACAATTACTACAAACTGCCGATCGCTCTGCAGATCGCCAGCCTCATCAGTGTCAATCCGTTCTGGATCGACTACGCGAAGTACGACGGCAAGTCGCCGTTCCTCTCGAAGCACGTCGCCAACGCCAGCCGCAACTTCACTGAGGTGATGCTGGCTCTCGCGGTGACCGATCTGCCGTTCGAGAGTGCCAAGCACGCGACCAAGTTCGACGGCGGCGCGATGACCTTCACCCCCGGCAGCACGGCGATCGCCTTCCACGAAGAGGTCCGCGCCGTGCCCAAGCCCGAAGGCAACGCCACCATCCTCGTCAATCAGAACTTCTACAAAGCCGACGACCGCTACCGCGACGAAAATGGCGAACGCTATGAAAAGTTCGTCACGGCGGAGTTCGTGATTCACACCGTCTACGGCTGCCAGGTCGTGGTGACGAACCCGACGCCGAGCCGGCAGAAGCTCGCCGTGCTGGTGCAGATTCCCGTCGGCAGCCTGCCGCTCGCCGGCGGCAAAGCCACACGCACCATCCTGCTCGACCTCGAACCCTACCGCACGCAGACCATCGACTACAGTTTCTACTTCCCGACCCAGGGCGAGTTCAAGCAATTCCCCGTGCAGGTGGCGAAGAACGAAAAGCTCGTGGCCACCGCCGCACCGTTCACGTTCAACGTCGTCAACACGCCGACGAAGCTCGACACCGAAAGCTGGGACTACGTCAGCCAGAACGGCACACCCGAGCAGGTGATC
>JBGSSZ010000677.1:0-6094 GCA_041736785.1 Limnoglobus sp. | reverse complement strand
CACCACCGCCGCCGCTGCCGCCAGGCGACTCGTCGAGCACATCCAATACGATCAGTAGGCCGCGTGGCCTGATTTCAACGCCGCGGACGCTGGGAACTGCAAACCCGTAGAATGACTCGGCTTCCCCCGAGATCAGACAATGGCCACATTCACCGACGCGGAAATCGCCACTCGGCTCGCTGAGCCGGGTCTTGAACACTGGTACTTCGAAGACGGCTGGCTGCGACGCAAGTACAATACCGACGGCTGGCCGCAGACGGTCCTGGCGGTCAACGCTATCGCCTACGTCTGCGAAGCCGCCTGGCACCACGCGGACCTCGCCGTCAGTTGGGGCAAGCTCTGGGTCAAGCTGATGACGCACGACGAAGGCGGCATCACCGGCAAAGACTTCGAGATGGCACGGAAGATCGAAGAGGTCGTACTTTGGCGGCCCGCAGACGGAAGCTCGCTCGCTCCCGGCAACCCCAAGAAATTCGTCTTCACCAAGAGTTGATCCATGAACGCGTTTCTCGCTCTCGTCCTCGCCGCCGGCTTCGCTCCCGCACCGGAGCAGAAGTTCCACATCGAGGCCAAGAAAGACGAACACATCGATATCCTGTTCGGCGACCGCAAGGTCGTGCGCTACATGAACAAGCCTCGTGACGGCAGCACCAAAGACTCACATGAACTCAGCTTCAAGCCGTTTCTGCACGTCTACGATCCCGTGGCGGGGGAGACGCTCCTGACCAACGGAGCCGGGCTCGCGTCGAACAAGGCGAACCTCTTCCCGCATCACCGCGGTATCTTCTATGCGTTCAACAAGGTGAGCTACGGCAAACAATCCTGCGACGTCTGGCACGGCAAAGCCGGCGAGTTCGTCGAACACAAAGCCGTGCTCAAGGAACAAGCCGACGACAAACACGCGACACTCAAGAGCCAACTCGACTGGTGCGGCAAGGATGGCAAACCGTTCGCCAACGAGGAGCGCACGATCACGGTCCGCAACGGTAAGGACGCGACGCAGATCGACTTTGACAGCGTGCTGACGACCAAGCTCGAGAAGGTCCGGCTCGATGGCGATCCACAACACGCCGGGTGCCATTTCCGCGCGGCCATGGAAGTCAGCAAGCACGGCAAGACCGATACCTACTATGTGCGTCCCGACGGCAAGGGAAAAGTCGGCGAAACCCGCAACTGGGACAAGGTGAAGCAGCAGGCCAACACCATCAACCTGCCATGGGATGCGTGCAGCTTCGTCGTTGGCGGCAAGCGGTACACGGTGCTCCGCATGGTCAGCCCAGCGAATCCCAAGGACTGGCGTGGCAGCGAGCGCGATTACGGCCGCTTCGGCGACTACTTCGAGTGGGATCTCACTCCGAAAACGCCGCTGCATGTGAACTACCGCTACTGGATCCAAGCCGGCGAACTGACCCCGGAGCATTGCGAGACGCTGTATCAGAGTTATGTCTCGAAATAGTATGATTGCCTTGCTTGCGCTGCGGACTGGTTCAGATTGACCATGCAAGCCCACGAAGCCACACCACTGCCACCGTTGCGATACCGCGAGCCGTTGAAGCTTGGCGGGATCGTGATGCCTTCGCGGTTCACGCTGGCGCCGCTCGCAGGCTACACGAATTATCCGTTCCGCCGTTCGATCCGCGACATCGGCGGCGTCGGGCTGTGCACCACCGATCTGGTAAACGCCCGCGCGATCCTCGAAAACGTCAAGAAGACGATGGAGCTTCTCGCGACCGGAGCCGATGATCGGCCGTTGGCTGTGCAGATTTTCGGCGGCAAAGCGGATGAGTTGGCGGGAGCCGCGAAGTGGCTGGTCGAGCGCGGCATCGCCGACTCGATCGACATCAACATGGGCTGCCCGGTGCGGAAAGTCGTCGCGGTCGGCGGCGGATCAAGCCTGATGTGCGACACCAGCGGTGCCACCGTGGAGCTTGTCCGCAAAGTCGTGGAGTCGGTGCCGGTGCCGGTCACGGTGAAGATGCGGCTCGGGTGGGACGATTCGCAGTTGAGCGCACCGCACTTCGCCCGCGAGTTTGAAAAGGTCGGCGTCGCGGCAGTGACGATCCACGGACGCACCCGCGAGCAGGGCTTCAGCGGCGGCGTCAATTGGGACGGCATCGCCCGCGTGGTCGATGCGGTGCAATCGATCCCCGTCTTCGGCAACGGCGACATAATGTCGGTGCTGGACGCGGCTGCCATGATCGCTGCCACCGGGTGCCATGGCATCGCCATCGGTCGTGGGGCTCTGGCCAATCCCTGGATCTTCAAGCAACTCGCCCAATGGGTGAATACCGGCGAGCCCGGGCCGCGGGCTAGCTATGCCCAGCGGCTCGACTTCATGCGGCTCCACCTCGTGCGGCTGATCGAATGGAAAGGCAACGACCGCTACGGCTGCGTGAACTTCCGCAAAGTCGCGACCTGGTACACCAAGGCGCTGCGGATGCCGAAGAAAGTCCAGCAGCGGCTGGTGATGCTGGAAAGTCTCGCGGAGTTCGACGAGTTGGTGCGTCCGTTTTCGGAGACCGTGCCCAGCGGTTGGAGCGAGTACGACGCCACTCACACCCGCGTCGAAGTCCCTTCGGGACCGATCAGCCACTGGTAAGCTGTGCAACAGCAGCAGCAAAGTTCGTAGGATGGCTGAGGAACCCTCTGGAGCCTGCTATGACACCGCTGCAATCGCTGGTCGCAACCGGAACCAAACTCTGGCTCGATTCGGTTGATCCCGACGAAATCAAGAAGAACCGCGCCTTCGGCGCGACCGGAGCCACTTCGAATCCGATCATCATTTCCGACCTGATCAAGACGGGCCGCTTCGATGCGGACATCCACGCCCTGATGCACAAAGGGCTCGACGATGAAGCAGTAGCGTGGGCCATGACCGACAAGCTGGTGGCCGATGCCATGAAGGTGTTCGAGCCAGTCTGGGCCGAGACGAAAGGCAACGACGGCTGGGTGAGCTTCGAGCTTGATCCGCTGCTCGAAGACGGTGCCTGCAAGCTAAGTGCGGCCGAGCGCTCGGCGAAGTATATCGAACTTGGCAAGCACTATGCGGCGGGTCACAAGAACCGCATGATCAAAGTGCCGGCCACGCCGGGCGGACTTGGGGCTCTCGAAGACCTCGTCGCCGCGGGCGTCGCCATCAACTGCACGCTGATCTTCAGCGAACGGCAGTACGACCTTGCCCGCGATGCCTGTCTGCGTGGTGCGGCCAAACGCACCGACCAGGACCGGGTGAAAACGGTTTACAGCATCTTTGTCAGCCGGCTCGACGTCTACACCGAAAAGGCCGCTCCGACGCTCAGTGCCGCAGCTCAGGGCATGGTCGGAATCGTCAACGCCAAACGGCTATGGGCCCGCAACCAGGACTTCTGGAAGGATAAAGGCTTCTCACTCGATCAGGAGATCATCTTCGCCAGCACCGGCACGAAGAAGAAAGAGGACGAGCCGTGGAAGTACGTCGCGGCGTTCGCCGGTTCGGACATTGAGACCAACCCGCCCGCGACCAACGCAGCCGTGCAGGAGAGCGGCCGCACGTTCACCAAGCAGGTGAATGTTATGCCCGCGGACGAAGTGCTGAAAGAGATCGACGCCAAGGTGGACATGAAGCAGCTGGAAGAAACTCTGATGAGCGAAGGTTTGTCCAAGTTTGCGGACCCGCACAAAGCGTTGCTGAAACTGATCACTTCGAAGCGAGAGTCGCTCCCGGCGAAAGTTTAACGTCCGCACCAAGTTGACAGGCCGAACTCGCGATCTAGAGTTGTCCGACTCCGCGAGTTCGACCCATGACCAGAACGCATTTTCTCGTGGCGATACTGATCGCCACGAGTGCCACTTCGACGAGTGCCCAATCGATCCCGACGATCGATGTGACGACACTTCGGAAGCTAACGCAACCGGGGCCGCACAGCCTGGAGTTCACGAATCGCGTCAAGTTCCGCGTGCCGGACAATCTCCGCTATGTGACGGAAGACAAGCTCGAAGCGTTCATGGAACGTCTGCGGCTGCCTCTTGTCGGCGATGAAGCGTGCGTCGTGGTTCCGGCGGATACTTCGTGGTACACAATCGCCTTTGTGCCAAAAGACGATCCACTGGCGGGGCAGACCGATCTGGAGAAGCTTGACCGCGATGAACTGATGAAGTGGACGGAGAAGTTCTGGGCGGATCACACCGCGCGGAATTCCAGCAGCGGCCGGACTTATAAAGTCGGCAACTGGACGCACACGCCCAAGTGGGACGCCGAGACCAAAACGCTTGAGATGGGCAACCGCATCGACAGTGAAAGTGGCACAAACTCGTCCAGCCTGATCAACTACAAGCTCTTCCGCTACGGACCCGAGAAGCAGATCATCTGCCTGCAAACGATCGCACCGATCACCAAGTGGGATAAACCGGTGGATCAGACGCGGAAGCTGCTCGATGAACTGAGCTTCCCCGAAGTCTATCAGGAAAGCTCGGAATCCGAGGAACTGATGTATTACGCCAAACTCGTCGGTGGCGGCGTGATGGGGATGCTGGCGGTTTTCGTGATCGCCAAGTTCGCGATGACGGGCAAACGCGCTTCGTCCGGCCCCAATGTGCGGCGGCCCGGGCTGCCACGCTGAATTGAAGAAACTTCCACAAATCGGAATTTTTTACAATTCGATGTTGACACCGCCGGCGTGATAGTGGAATATCGTGCCGTTCTGCCTCTTCTCTGTTCCGGCCCCATCGTGCGGCGGCTTCAGCCGCTGTCGATGGGGTTTTTTGTTTGGCCTTGCTGAAAACCACCTCATTCGCGTAGGGTCCGCCACGATTTCCACTGCCAGGGATTGGCATGCCTCCGTCGGTCGCTCCGTCTCACTCCGCACGCTGGAGCCAGCGTGTCGTTGCCGCTGCGGCCCGACAGCCGTGGCTGACGCTCGCGATCGCCCTCGCACTCGTCGGCGGCAGCGTCTGGCTCGCCGCTACCCAACTCCGCTACAAGACGCAACGCAACGATCTCGTCAGCGCTGAGAAAGACTGTCAGCGACGCTGGCAGAAATACATCGACGCCTTAGGCGAGGACGACGATTTCGTCTTTGTGGTCCGCGGCAGCGATCGCACCCGCATGATCGCCGCGATTGAGAGCGTCGCCGCGAAAGTGTGTCAACGGCCGGAGAGCTTCGACCGCGTCTTTCACGTCGTCGATCTGCGAGCGCTTTCGAGCCGCGCCCTGCTGCAGTTACCACCGGACGAGCTTGCCGAAGTCAACGCCCGGCTCGACGACCTGACGCCGATGCTCGGTGTGTTTTCGCCGATCGGCTGGCATACGCTCTCGATCGAGACGCTGCTCAGTCGGGCGGCCTCGGCTCAGGCGGCGAAAGCCCGCGGTGAGAAACTCCCCAGCGCCGATCGACGGCTGCTCGCCGAAATCCCCACCATTTTGCAGGCCGCGACCAAGTTTTTGAGGCATCAGCCTGTCGATGGCTCGGTCTGGAGCGGTAGCCAGGCGGACGACTCCCGACTCCGTGAGCCGCAATATCTCTTCAGTAGCGACGGGCAACTCGCCTTCGTGCTCGCTCGGCCGAAGCATCCTAGCGATTCCTTCACACCGATGCGCGATGCCAGCGATACGGCCCGGGCTCTGCTTGACGAAGTCCGCAGCGACTACAGTGATCTCGAGTTTGGCCTCACCGGCCTGCCGGTGCTCGAAACCGACGAGATGATCGCCTCCGACGAAGACTCGACCTTCGCGTCCTGGCTGGCCCTCGGTGGCGTGGCTCTGCTGTATCTGGTGGTCTATCGCGGGCTCCGTTACCCGCTGCTGACGATGACGACCCTGCTTGTCGGCACCGCCCTCGCACTGGGCTGGTGTACGCTCACGATCGGGCATCTGAACATTCTCTCGGCGACCTTTGCTGTGATGCTCATCGGCCTCGGCGACTACGGCGTGATCTGGGTGGCACACTATGACGAGCGTTGCCGGCTTGGCTCGGATGTGAACGAGTCGCTGCAGCACACCGCCGCTCACGCCGGGCCCGGGATCATCACGGCTGCCGTGACTGCCGCACTGGCGTTCGCGGCCACCATGCTCGCCGACTTCCAGGCTGTGGCGGAGCTTGGCTGGATCGCCGGCTGC
>JBGSSZ010000630.1:0-7774 GCA_041736785.1 Limnoglobus sp. | reverse complement strand
CCCGGCGACCGACGGCCGGTGCGTGGAAACCTGCCGCGGCCGGCGGGTGCCTGCTCGGGTTGGGGGTACTCGCCAAGAGCTACCCGGTCGTACTCGGGCCGGTGGTCGCGGCGTACCTGCTGGCCCGGTTGGGTTGGCGAGGTGTCTTGCCGCTGGTCGCGTGCGCGGCGGTGGTACTCGGCGGGTATGCCCCGTTCCTTTCCACGCACTCGGCGGAGTCGGGCAATACCCCGCTGACGGGTCTCGGAACGTTCCTGGGCCGATGGGAGATGAACGACTTCCTGTTCATGCTTGTTCACGAAAACGTGCGGCCCGCGTCCGCTGGCGGCGGTGAACATTGGTTCGTCCTGACAGCGGACGGAACGCGCACGCGGTGCGTGGCGACGGTGCGTGACTGGATCGGGACCGCGGGTTCCACGGCGACGGACAAGAAAGTGGCGTTCCTGCTCACACAGGGTCTGATGGGCCTGGGTCTGACTGCCCTGGTGCTGCGCCTGGCCGTCGGTGTGTATCGCAGGCCCACGCGGCGCGGGTTGCTCCGTGCAGCGTTCCTGACACTGGGATGGGCGTGGTTGCTGACCAGCGCCGCGAACCCTTGGTATCTGCTGTGGGGGCTGCCTCTGCTCGCGTTTGCCGGGCGCGCATGGTGGGTACTTCCCGGCCTCGCCCTGAGCTACTATGTGAGGTTCTGGATGGAGTATCAGGCGGCTGCGACGGAGGAATCTCTCCAAGCCGCCCACGACTTGTTCGATTTCGGGATTGTCTGGCTGGAATACCTGCCGTTCTTCGCGATCCTCGCGGTCGAGACCTGTCGGACGCGGCCGCGAGGCCAACGGATGTCTGCGACGTAGCGTCGATCACTTCGCTCCGCTGCCGTCGGCCGGCGACTTGGCGGACGAACCCGTTTTGTTCGACGGGCTGGACGAGTCGTTACAGCCGACGGCGGCCAGGGTGAACAGCCCGAACAGCAACTTGACGCGGAACATGACGCGGTCCTTTCAGATCGAAGTGGGGGATGTCGCCGGAATCAACACGCTCGCATTCTCCGCTCGGGATTCAATCGCGTCTGTGGGATAGCTCACAGACCCCGTCGGAGGAAGCGTCTAGAGTAAGCGAACCGACCGGACGGATCGTGTCGGGGGGAGTAACGGAGGACGACAGATGCCTGTTTCGATGAAAGTGACGGCCGTGTCCGCGGTGTTATTTCTCAGCCTCATCGGCGTGGGCCGAGCCGGGGACAAAGTGCAAGTCGGTCAGGCGTGCAAGGACAAGGACCGCACGACGCTGACGGCCGTGGACCATTCGTCGTTCGACTCACTGCTCCAGAAGTACGTCGATGACAAAGGTATGGTGGCTTACGCCAAGTGGAAGGCGTCCGACACCGATGTGAAGGCGCTCGACCACTATCTTGTGTCGCTCGGGTGCGTGGACCTGACCAAGGCGGCGACGAAGGAGGGGCAACTGGCGTACTGGATCAATGCTTACAACGCTTTGACCATCCGAGGCATTTTGCGGGAGTATCCGACGACCAGCATCCGCAAGCACACCGCGAAAGTGCTCGGCTACAATATCTGGAAGGATCTCCTCCTCGTGGTGGACAACCAGCCGATGTCCCTCGACGCCATCGAACACCAGGTGCTCCGCAAGCTCGGCGAGCCGCGGATTCACTTCGCGATCGTCTGTGCGTCGGCCGGCTGCCCGCCGCTGCGTAACAAGGCGTACACCGCCGAGAAGCTGGGGGAGCAACTGGACGAAACCGCCAAGGCGTTCTTTGCCAACCCGGCCAACCTGAAGCTGGACCCGCGGACCCGCACGGTGCAGATCTCACAGATCCTTGAATGGTTTGGCAAGGACTTCGCGGCGACCACTCCTGAGCAAGTGGCCGCCGTCCGCAAGCATTTTCCCAAGCCGGACGAATCCGCATGGGTCGCCGAAAAGGGAGTCACCGTGAAGTACCTCGACTACGATTGGTCGCTCAACGACCAGGCACCGGTCCGGAAGTGAGCGTTGATGTACTCGTCTCACTTACAAAGACAGCGGAGGGCATCATGCAATTGAATCTGTCCCCATTCGTCGCGTTCTGCGTCATCGTGGGATGCGACCCGAGCGGGAGTGCACCGTCGGACCAGGCCCAGCACGGGACTGAGGAATTCCGACCACAAAAGTTGCTCGAACCGCTCCCGCCGCTCACCGAGTTCCCGGTCAAGAAGGTGAGCGACGTGGGCACAGACCTGAACCCGTCCGAGTTGGTCATCGGGCTCACGGTCGGCAAAGAGTCGCGGGCGTACCCGATCAACATGTTGACCGGGCCGAGGCGGGAAATCCTCAACGACACCCTCGGCGGTAAGTCCATCGCCGCGACGTGGTGACACCTCTGTCACAACGGCATCGTGTATGCCGCAGACGTCGGGAAGCAGAAACTCACCTTCGGCGTGTCCGGGATGCTCTGGAATCGCAGCCTGGTGATGTACGACAAGGAGACCGGAACCCTGTGGAGCCACATCCTCGGGGAGGCGATGCAGGGCAAACTCAAGGGCGAGACGCTCGAACAGGTCCCGTGTGTCATGACGGACTGGAAGACGTGGAGCAAGGAACACGCGGACGGGACCGTGGTCATGTTGAGTCGGTCGAGCAAGGAGTACAAGACCGACTTCTACAAGAAGCCGGAACAGTTCGTCCTTGGGATTGCGGACGGCGACAAAGCCAAAGCCTGGCGGTTCGACGCGCTGGCGAAGACGCCAACGATCAACGATACGTGGCGGGGCAAGCCGGTGGCCGTGTTGTTCGACAAGGAGAGCGTGTCCGCACGGTTGTTCTCCCGCAAAGTCGGTGACCGGGAGTTGTCGTTTGAGAGCGGAGAGACGGGGATTCGCGACAAGGAAACCGGGAGCACGTGGGAACCGACGACCGGGCGGGCGACCGTGGGACCACTCAAGGGGAAGCACTTGACCCCTCTCAACGGGATCGTGTCGTACCGCGAAGTGTGGACGAAGTTCCATCCGAAATCCGAGTCGTACCCCTCTGGTCGGAAGTGACGTCGCCCGACGTGAGTCGGGGTGTTCGCGAAGGAGACGATCCAGCATGAGTTCACGAGTGAGAGTTGCTGCTACCGGGTTTGTGGAGGACGCCGTTCGCGAGCGATACGGGGCGGGTGCGCAGGCGGTCGAGCCGGCGCTGTGCTGCCCGGTGAAGTACGACCCGAAGTACATGGCCGCGATCCCCGACGAGGTGATCGAGCGGGATTACGGCTGTGGCGACCCGACGCCGTACGTCCGCTCGGGGGACACGGTGCTGGACCTGGGCGCGGGCGGCGGCAAGGTCTGCTTCATCGCGGCCCAGGTCACGGGACCGACAGGCCGGGTCATCGGCGTGGACTGCAACCCGGAGATGCTGGCACTCGCACGGCGCAATCGCGCCGAAGTCGCCAGAAGGCTCGGCTTCGACAACGTCGAGTTTCGCAATGGCATGATTCAAGACCTGCGACTTGACTTGGACCGCCTGGCTGAAGGACTCCAGTCTCAGCCGATTTCGGCCCTGACCGACTGGCACCGGCTGCGAGCCGACGAAGAGCGACTCCGCTGCGAGCATCCGCTGGTCGCCGACGAAAGCGTCGATTGCGTCGTCTCGAACTGCGTGCTGAATTTGGTCCGCCCGCAGGACCGGCGCCAACTCTTCAGCGAGATCTTCCGGGTGCTGAAGCGGCACGGTCGTGCGGCGATTAGCGACATCGTGGCCGACGAAACGGTGCCCGAGCACATGCACCGCAATCCGGACCTGTGGTCGGGCTGCATTTCCGGTGCCTTCCGGGAGGATGAGTTCCTCCGGGCATTCGAGGAGGCGGGGTTCCACGGCATCGAGTTGGTCAAGCGCGAGCGGTCGCCGTGGCGGGTAGTTGAGGGGATCGAGTTCCGGTCGGTCACCGTGCTGGCCCACAAGGGGAAGCAGGGGCCGTGCCTCGAACGCAATCAGGCTCTCGTCTATCGCGGCCCGTTCAAGTCGGTGGAGGACGACGACGGGCACCGGTTCGTCCGCGGGGAGCGGATCGCCGTCTGCGACAAAACGTTTCACCTGCTGCAGCGGGAGTCGTACGCGGGAGCATTCGAGCCCGTGGAGCCACTCGAAGCAGTCCCGATCGCTCAGGCGAAGTCGTTCGACTGCAAGCGGTCCGCCCGCCGTCACCCACGGGAGACCAAAGGGCTGGACTACGGCGCGACGACCGACACGTGCGGAGAAGACGGGGCTTGCTGCTGAGTGGGGATAGTTGCAACGACACGACCCAAGAGGAACAGGGATGATTCTGCAGCTTCGTCTTGGTACTGATCGGCTGCCGCGATTCCGTCAGCGCGGATTCACTCTGATCGAATTGCTTGTGGTGATCGCCATCATCGCGATCCTCATCGGGCTGCTACTGCCCGCCGTGCAAAAAGTCCGCGAGGCCGCTGGCAAGGCGAAGTGCTCGAATCAGCTCCGGCAACTCGGGATCGGGCTACACAGCTACGAGAGCGCGAACGGCCACCTCCCGTCGAGTGGTCAGGGAACGAACTACTCCACAAACCCGCCGTCGGTCGCGTTCGAACTGCACAGTACGTTCACCCTGTTGCTCCCGTACATCGAACAGGACAATATTATCAAGCAGTTTGACCTCAACCAGGCATACAACGCCACGCAGGCAAACCAGGTTGCAGCGAGGAACGTGATCTCGATCCTGATCTGCCCGAGTAATCCGTTGAGACCCAAACCCACTGATTCCGCGGGATACGGGGCCACGGATTACGGACCGATTTACTACACCGATATCGATCCCGTGACGGGGCTGCGGAACAAGTTCACCCGCGCGGATGGCGGGCTTATTCTGGGGAAGCAATCTGTGCAATCCATCACAGACGGTACGAGCAACACGATTGCCCTCGGCGAGGACGTGGGGCGGAACGAGACCATGACCATGCCCTATCCTGACCCCCTCGGCGGATTGCGTCAAGTCTACCGCTGGGCGGAACCCGACTGTGCGTACGGCATCTCGATGGGAATCAACAAGAACCGCACACCGTTCGGCGGACCGGCTGCTTGCCCCTGGGCGGTCAACAACTGTGGGCCCAACGAAGAAATCTTCAGCTTCCATCCGGGTGGCGCGTTCGTGAGCTTTTGCGACGGTCACGTGACGTTCCTGAAGGAGACGATCGACCCGCGGGAATTGCGGAAACTTGTCACTCGAAAGGGCGGCGAGATTCCGGCGACCGACTGACAAGCAGATAGCACTTACTTCAGAATCGAGGAATGATGACAGTCATGTCGTTGCAGCGGCGGGGCAACCCGCTCGCTAAGCCGTCCGTTCAGCTGAACGTCATCAACCAACCGGGCTCGCACCCGCGGTTCGGCGACCGCATCGCGCAGTCCGGGCTTGGCGAATTGACGGCGGCCGGGATCGACGTGCTTCAGGTGAACGTCGGCAAGGTGTGCAACCAGACCTGCCGGCACTGCCACGTGGACGCCGGGCCGGACCGCCGCGAGACGATGACTCGCGAAACCATGCAACACTGCCTCGACGCACTCGTGCAAGGGAACATTTCGACGCTCGACATCACCGGTGGCGCACCTGAAATGAACCCGCACTTCCGCTGGCTCGCAGCCGAAGCCCGGACGCTCGGCCGCCGCGTGATCGACCGCTGCAACCTGACCATTCTCCTCGCCCCTGGCTACACCGATCTGCCGGAGTTTCTGGCCGAGCACGGCGTGGACGTCGTGGCGTCGCTGCCGTGCTACGGCCCCGACAACACCGACCAGCAGCGCGGTGATGGCGTCTTTGAGAAATCCATCGCCGCCCTTCGCCGATTGAATGCGCTCGGCTACGGGGCGCATGGAAGCGGCTTGACCCTGTCGCTTGTGTACAACCCGCTCGGGCCGAGCCTGCCGCCGCCGCAGGAGAAGCTCGAAGCCGCATACCGGGCGGAACTCGCCGAGCGGTATGGCGTAGAGTTCACCCGGCTCTACACGATCACCAACATGCCGATCAGTCGGTTCCTGGACGACCTGCTGCAATCGGGGAAGTACGACGACTATATGCAGACGCTGATCGATGCGTACAACCCTGCGGCGGTCGAGGGCGTGATGTGCCGCACCACGCTCTCGGTCAACTGGGACGGCACGCTCTCCGACTGCGACTTCAACCAGATGCTCGGGTTGCCACTGGTGCCGGGTCAGCCGACGCACATCCGCGACTTCGATGCGGTGGCACTCGCCTCGCGTCGGATCGTGACCGGCCAGCACTGCTTTGGATGCACCGCTGGCAGCGGCTCGAGTTGCCAGGGGGCGACCGCGTCATGATTACTCTGGCCGCATTGGTCGTCCTCGCGGTCGCCTTCCTGGCCTACTCGAACGGAGCGAACGACAACTTCAAGGGCGTGGCCACTTTGTTCGGGAGCGGCACCACGGGATACCGCACCGCTCTCGCATGGGCCACCATCACGACACTCGCGGGTTCCATGTTGGCCCTCCTGCTGGCCAACGGACTGGTCGATGCCTTCAGGGGCAAGGGCCTGATTCCGGACGCTGTAACAAGTGATCCGCGTTTCCTCCTTGCAGTCAGTCTCGGGGCGGCGTCGACCGTGCTCCTCGCCACTCGCTTGGGATTACCGGTCTCGACGACGCACGCGTTGACCGGCGGACTGGTGGGAGCCGGACTGCTGGCCTCGTCCGGCAACGTGCGTTTGGCCGCGCTTGGCCAGCAATTCGTGTTGCCGCTGCTGTTCGCGCCGGTCGCATCGCTCCTCCTCGCTGCAATCGCCTATCCCATTTTCCTGCATGGCAGTCGGGCGGCCGGGGTCACCCACAGCACGTGCGTTTGTGTGGGAACCGTGGTCCACGAGGTCGACCCGCAACCGAACGGCACGCTGCTCTTGGTGCGGACGGGGGAGGTCATCGTCGGTCAGGCGGAGGATTGCCGGGCGACCTACTCCGGTCGGGTTTTCGGCCTGGAAGCCGGGCAAATGCTGGACGGACTGCACTTCTGCACGGCCGGTGCGGTCGGGTTTGCCCGCGGTTTGAACGACACACCCAAAATGGTGGCACTGGTGGTCGCGGCCGAAGTCGTCGCGCCGTCAGTCGGGCTGGTCGTGGTCGCCGTGGCGATAGCAGTCGGCGGTCTGGTCAGTGCGCGACGGGTGGCCGAGACCATGAGCCGGAAAATTACCCGCATGACCCCGGGTCAAGGGTTCACAGCCAACCTGATCACCGCACTGATGGTGACCCTCGCCAGCCGCTTCGGGCTCCCGGTGTCGACCACACACGTCTCGGTTGGCTCGCTGTTCGGGATTGGCCTGATCAACGGCACCGCACGTCGCAAAACCATGACGTCGATCCTGGCCGCGTGGGTGACCACGCTACCAATCGCGGCGGCCCTGGCCGCCGTGGCGTATACGGCGATTGTCGCGTTCTCCCGATAGACCATGAAACGATCTGTGAGGCACCAGATGTCAGGACTTGGTCGAGTGTGCAATTCGTCCTCCGACTCGAAATCACTCACACTGCGTCAGTGTGAACCAACTCACAGAATGCAACGGCCGCCACGATAATGGAACTGTCCGAAACGCTTGGCCAAAGTGCCAGTCAACCGTGAGACCTGGAAGTACGGCGCGATGTGCTGGCGGCGGAGGGATAGTGCAGCGCGGGGGCCTGGTGGCGGCGGCGGGGAGATTGTGAAGCGCACAACCGTGTACTGCTGTGAGCTGACATGATGGGGTTACCGCCCGTCATCCGGCCGCAGGAGGCACCGAGGTGT
>JBGSSZ010000569.1:0-5081 GCA_041736785.1 Limnoglobus sp. | reverse complement strand
CGATCTGCCTGAAGTGCCTGAAGAAAGACCCGCAGCGCCGCTATGCGACGGCGAAGGCGCTTGCGGACGACCTGCGACGCTTTCTGGACCGTCGCCCGATCCGCGCCCGCCGAGCGGGAACAGTGGAAACAGCGTGGCGCTGGAGTCGCCGCAACCCGGCACTCGCGGCGCTGGCGGTCGCACTCCTGATTTCGCTTGGTGTCGGTATTGCCATGTCGGTCGCCTTCGTCAACGAGGCGGAGCGCAATGTCGAAATTGCCCGTGACCTGGCGGCACAGTCGACCGTCAACTCCCGGCTTGCCAACGACCGCGCCTATGTCTCTGACATGCGGCTGGCGAGCACGATGTGGAACGATCGCCAACTCGATCTGCTGGTCAACCTGCTCGACGGTCAGCGTCCGAAGCGAACTGACGGGCTCGATCGCCGCGGGTTCGAGTGGTACTACCTCTGGGGCGCGAGCCACCCACCGCATCGCATCCTGAAGAAATCCAATTCCGTCGCCTGGTCGGTCGCCTGTGGCGGTGATGGTCAGTCGTTGGCCGTCGCCGACGACAGTGGAGTCGTGATTGTGAGCGCCGTGGATGGAGAGGTGATCCGCCGTCTGCCCGGGGCGATCAAGCCGCTTCGAATCGTCTGTTCCGCGAAGGGCGAACGCATAGCCGCGGCGGGCGAGGACGGCACGGTCATGGTTTGGAATGCGTCCACCGGTGAACCGCTGGGGGAACCACTGGTACACCGTCAGCCGATCTTCGGGTTGGCGTTTGATCCCGCGGGTGATCGGTTGGCGATCGCCGGTCGCGACGGTCGCGTCCGTATCTGGGAAGCTGGCAAACAGGCGATCACGCGAACGCTCGTCTGCGACGACAGCCTCAATGCCATCGTATTCAACGATCGTCACGTCGCAGCCGCAGGGCGAAATGGTGTCGTGCACTGCTGGTCCACGGCCGACTGGAAGAGCATGACACCGTTGACGGGTCACGTCGGCGAAATCACCAGTCTGTGGTTCCATCCGGACAACGGATTGCTCGCCAGCGGCTCGGTTGACCGTTCCATCCGCATCTGGGATGTCGACCGCGGACGCACGCAGCGATCGATCACGCATCACATGGATGCCGTCATGGGCGTGGCATTCAGTCCGGATGGCCGCTGGCTTGCCAGCGCATCGTTAGACCGCACCCTGCGAGTGATTGAACTGTCAACCAACCTTCCGATGCCGCCATTGTTGGGGCACACTGGCAGTGTGATGGGGCTCGCATTCATGCCCGACAGCGAGCGGCTTTGCAGTGCCAGCGTGGACAAAACAGTGCGGATCTGGGACGTGACCAATCGCGCCAGCGACCGGCAGCTAGACGGGCAGGGCCAACCGGTGCTGGCCGCCGCTGCTGACCCGAAGGGGCGACTGTTTGCGACTGCGACTCGGAATGGCGAAATCAAATTATGGGATTCCGCTTCCTTCCGATTGCTGGCCACGCTGCAAGGCCCGAAGGATGGCGTGAATGGTCTTGCGGTGAATCCCGACGGTACGCTGCTCGCTGTCGCCGGCGCCGATCGAACCATCCAGCTTTGGGATCTGAAAAACCGTCAACTGCTGCTCAAGCTGAGTGGTCACCACGACAGCGTGCAATGCGTCGCCTTCTCCAGCGATGGTGGCCAACTCGCGAGTGGCGGAGCCGATCAGTGGATCCGCTTGTGGAACCCGCGGACGGGCGAACAGGTGGCATCCTTTGAGAATGCCAGAAAGGTGAATTGCCTCGCTTGGCATCCGTCGCGGGCCATTCTCGCCGCAGGTGCCGCAGACGGCGTCGCCACGATCTACGACCTTGTTTCAGGCCTCGCGGTGCAGCGACTGACGGGCCACAAGAGCGAACTTCAGGCATTGGCTTTCAGTCCCGACGGGCTGCGGCTTGCCACGGGCGGCCGCGACCGCGTGATCCAGCTTTGGGACGTCGAATCGTGGTCGAAGCGGGAAACGCCACTTGGCCACATCAGCGAAGTGACTGCGGTGCAATACGGTCCGGACAGCCGCCGGATTTTCAGTGCTGGTCGCGACGGCACGGTGCGGGTCTGGAACGCATCGGATGGCCAACCGCTGCTGGTCCTGAGTGAACCGACACCCATGAACGCTTTGGCTATCAGCTCAAACGGTCTCACCCTGCTGGCCGCCGGGCAATCCGGGCTCATTCGCGTCTGGACTGCCATTCCGGAAAGTCCCTGATTTTTCACACCCATTCTGCGAAATCGTTCAATTGTGCAGATTCACTTTTAGATTTTCATCCGCTTTGCAGTAATGCTGCCAGCGCTTGTGTCCGCCGGAGAGCAGAGCCGCGTCCGTTATGGGCGTGCGCGTTTTGGAATTCACCGATTGCGAGATGTCATGAGTAGATCAATGATGCACTTTCGAATGCCGGCACTTGCGACTTCGCTCGCAATCGCCGTCCTGGGCTTCCTGCCTGTGATTAGCTATGGCCAAGTGACTTACAACTGGACCGGATCCACGGGTGGGGCCTGGCTGACTGCTTCCAACTGGTCAGGCGGACCGGCTGGGACTGTGCCGGGGATGTACGCCTCCGGCGGTGCCCTGAATGGCACGGCGAACGACACGGCAGTCTTCGCCAATGGCGCGACGAATTCCGGCATCAACATGAATACTACAGGTGGGTTGTTCCAATTGGGCGCGATCAGCCTGTCGGGCTCCACAAACATTCAAATTGGCAACTCCTCGACCACGGTCAACGGCATCCTGCAACTCAACGGCGCCACCATCGCTGCAATGAACGACACGTTGCTCTCCGCAACCGGTGCGAACCTGACCATCGCCAATGTGAACAGCGGCGCCGGAACGCAGACGATGGGCCTTCAATTGGGCATCAACAATGGCATCTTCAACGCAGGTGCCGAGCGGACAATCGCCGTCTCAAGCAGCATCTCGGATGGCGGTCTGGGCTTCGGCTTCAACGTGACCGGTGGTGGGCTCGTCGCACTCAGTGGTGCGAATACCTACACCGGCGGCACGACTGTCAGCGCCGGGACCATTGCCTTTCTCAATGTGAACGCAAAACCTGCCGTGGGTACGGTCTCGGTCAGTGCCGCATCCTCGCTCTCGCTTGGCGTGGGCGGGGCCGGGTTTTTTAGTGCCACCGACGTGGACAACCTCTGGGCCGGCACGATCGTCGGGGATTTGACCAACATCAGCATGGACCCCGCCGCCGGCGTCGGCATCGACACATCCGCGGGCAGCTTCACGTACTCGACCATCCAAACGACACGCTCGCTGGTCAAAACGGGCACGAACACGCTCTCGCTGACAGGCGATCAACTCTTTGCCGGCCCGACGACGATTTTCGGAGGCACCCTGCAACTCGGCGACGGCACGCTCAACGGCTCAGTGGCGGGCAACATCGTCAACAACTCCGCAACGCTGAACTTCAACATTGCTGGCGAAACCACGGCGGTCACTCACGCCGGCGACATCAGCGGTACGGGGAGTGGTGGTTCCAATGGGATTTTGGTCAAAGCCGGCCCAGGAACACTGACGCTCTCCGGCACCAACACGTATGCCGGCTCAACCTACGTGAACGGCGGCGTTCTGATCATGAACAGTGCAACATCGGTGATTGGCAGCCTGACGAACAATCCGTCATCCAACATGACTGGCACGGCGACGGGTGCGAGTGCTCTGCGCATGTCGGCCGGGACCATGAACATCGGTGGCGCGGCTGCTCCGCAATGGATTGTGGGCGCGGCGTCATATGCCGGCGTCGAGCTTTCCGGTGGCACGATCAACTACAACCCCACAGCGAACAATGCCGCCTCGCGATTCAGCTTCCGTCGGGGCTACGTCGAACAGACCGGCGGCACCATCAATCTGATCTACAGCTTCACCGGCACATCATTCACCGGCGGGCAGGAGCTCATCATCGGCTCGGGCGGCGATCGCGGAGTCTATTATGCCACCGGCGGCACAGTCAATTTCACCAACTCGGGAACGTATACGTCACCGATGCTGATCGTCGGCGACACCACCACAGCCGGCGGCGGCTCGGATCTCACCATCGCCGACACCGCCGACTGGACCATGTCCGGCACAGCGGCGTTTGTGCGTCTGACGCGGACTGCAGCATCCCAAACGGGCAACCTGAATCTGAATGACGGCGGACGACTGACGACCCGCGGCATCCTGCTGGGGACGGGTTCGGGCAGCATTGGCCGACTGAACTTCGACGGTGGCATACTCCGCGCCGTAGCCGCCAACACCACGTTCCTCCCCACCTCCTCAAACTTCACCACGCGGATCTACAGCGGCGGGGCCACCATCGACACGGACGGCGTGAACGTCACCATCCCCGGCATTCTTGCCGCACCGGTGGACAGCGTCGTCGATTCGATCGCACTCACCAGTGGCGGCAGCGGCTACATCGCCGCCCCGATTGTCAGAATCAACGGAGGCGGCGGCACCGGCGCCACCGCGGTGGCTACCTACGATCCCGTGACCGGCTCCGTCACGGGCTTCATCATCACCAGCCCAGGCAGTGGCTACACCAGCGATCCCACCGCGACCCTTGTCGGCGGCACACAGACGCTCGCCGGCGGCATCGAGGCGACCATCGGAGCCATTTCCCTGACATCTGCCCCCACGATCGGTGGCCTCACCAAGATCGGCCTCGGCACACTCACCCTCTCCGGTGCCAATACTTACACCGGCACCACAAACATCAACAACGGCACGCTGGCTCTCGGCGGTGCCGGTACACTGGGTGCCAGCACCGCGCCACTCTCCCTGAACGGTGGCATGCTCAATCTTGGCACGCTCAGCCGGACCACCGGTCCCGTCAATGTCACGACTGCGGCGAGCGGTGACGTGATCGCCAACGGCAGCCTGTCTGCTCCCTCCTTCGACTTCAGCAACAGCATGGGGAACGCCATCGTCTCTGCCAATCTGGTCGATGGTGGCGGCAGCCCGCTCACGAAAACCGGCGCGGGCAAACTCACCCTTTCCGGGGTGAATGCTTATACCGGTGCCACCACGCTGACACTCGGTTCACTCTTCGTCAACGGGGCGGGTGTCATCGATGCCGCCAGC
>JBGSSZ010000509.1:0-2536 GCA_041736785.1 Limnoglobus sp. | reverse complement strand
TGGGGGCCGTCGCGGCGACGGTCGCGGTCGCCAGGAACTCGCGGCGTTTCATGGAGAGGCTCCGAAAGTGGTTGTCTGTGAGTATATCCGCCCTGCGGTACCTAGAATGGTTCAACGGACCACACGAGGCAGATTCCATGGCCGAGATTCGCGAAACGCAGTTGCTCGTCATTGGCGGCGGGCCGGGGGGTTATCCGGCGGCTCTGCACGCGGCCGACCACGGTATCAAGACCATCCTCGTCGACGACGATTCCAAGCTCGGCGGCGTTTGCCTCAATCGCGGATGCATCCCCAGCAAAGCACTGCTGCACGTCGCGAAGGTCATCCGCGAAGCCCACGACGCCGTCGATCTCGGCTTGAGCTTCGGCGAGCCGAAGGTCGATCTCGACAAGCTCCGCAACTACGTCCAGACCAAAGTCGTCGGCAAGCTCACCGGCGGCATCGCCCAACTCTGCAAAGGCCGCGGCGTCGAAACCATCAGCGGGCACGCGGAGTTCATCGACGATCACACCGTCCGCGTCAACGATGTCACGATCAAGTTCCAGCACTGCATCATCTCGACCGGCAGCCTGCCGATGGTGCCAAAGACGTTTGCGATCGACGATCCCCGCGTGATGGACAGCACCGCGGCGTTGCTGCTGCCGGACGTACCAAAGACTCTCCTGGTGGTGGGTGGCGGCTACATCGGCCTCGAGATCGGCAGCGTCTACGCCGCCCTCGGCACGAAGGTGACCGTCGTGGAATTCATGGACGGCATTCTACCGCTGGCGGATCGCGATCTGGTACGGCCGCTCGAAGCCAAGCTCAAGAAAGAATTCGACGCGATCCATCTGAACACGAAAGTGGCGAGCGTGGAGGCCAAGAAAGACGGCATCCTCGCCGTGCTCGAGGGCAAGGACGTGCCGCCATCGATCCTCTTTGACCGCGTGCTCATCAGTATCGGCCGTCGACCCAATACGGCCGGGCTCGGGCTCGACAAAGCGGGCGTGAAGACCGGCGAACGCGGCAACATCACGATCGACAAGCAGCGTCGCACCAACGTGCCTCACATCTACGCCATCGGCGATGTGGGCGAGGAACCGGGGCTCGCACACAAGGCGACCGCGGAAGCCCGCATCGCGGTGGGGAGCATCCTCGGCGAGCCGGTCGAATGGAGCCCGCGTGCGATCCCCGCCGTGATCTTCACCGACCCCGAAATCGCCTGGGCCGGGCTCACGGAGAAAGACGCCACCGCACAGAACGTGCCGCACGAGGTGCTGAAGTTCCCCTGGGCTGCGAGCGGCCGTGCGGTCGCGCTCAACATCACCAATGGTCTCACCAAAATGCTCGTCGATCCGGGCACCAAACGCGTTCTCGGCGTCGGCATCACCGGCAGCGGTGCGGGCGAACTCATCGCCGAGAGCGTGCTCGCCATCGAGATGGGCGCCGTCGCCCGCGATGTGCTCGAGAGCATTCACCCGCACCCGACTCTCTCCGAGACGGTGATGGAGAGCGCCGAACTCGCCTATGGGGCAGCCACACACGTCGCCCGGCCACGGGCCCGACAGGGTGCGTAGGCGTCTCCACCAGCACGACGAATTCTATTACAATGCAGGCATGACAATGCTCCACACGCGGCGGCGATTCATGGTTCTGGGCGGTGCGGCTGCGCTGGTCGGTTGCAGCAAGGAGCAACTGGCACCAGTTACGCCGATGACCGTAACGCTCACCGACGAAGAGCAGGCCCGAGTCATGCGCGAACTCGAAGTGAGACAGAAGCACCTCGCCGAGCTCGCAGCCTACCGCATCGGCACCGGTGAATCGCGGAAGACTCCGGCCCCCGCTGTGACCATCACGGAACAGTTCCCGGACTTGAAGTCGCGTTCGCGCATGACGCAGCGGCTGCATCCGCGATATGGCGAAGAGCCGCCGGCGGACGCCAGCAAGATGGGCGGTCGATTTCTGTACCCGGCGGATGAGCCGTGGCCCACGGATGAGGCGACGCGGATCCCTCTGGTGACTGTGGTGCAGCTTGCCGGTGACGATGTCTGGCCGCGAATCACCTTCAAGCCTGGCTACGATGTGCTGCAGTTGTTCTGGTTGCCCCGCGATCCTGTCGGCGGGGAACTCACCGCACAAGTCCATTGGCGTCGGCGTTCCGAAATGCTGGGCCGCCCGCTGCAGACGCCGAATACGGACTTGGCATTTCCGAGCCTGACGCCCGTGCCGTGTGCACTCCACCCGGAGTGGGTGCTGGAGCTACCCGACTGGGCAACGCTACAGCGGACCGAATTGCGGGGCAAGCTCGCGGAGTGGAAGCCGCCCGTGGATATACCACCGCAAGAGTATTATGATCGGTTTCTCGCCGCGAGCCACGGCTCCAAAGCCGGTGGCTGGCCGCGTGAATCCCTCAACACGCCGGGCTGCAAGAAGTGCAAGTGGTCGATGGACTATCTGCTGACGGTCGATTCGACTGAATGGAGCCCGGACGACGCCAGCCGCTGGCGACCGGTGCAGGACCCGGATGACGCTCTGGGTCGCCGCGCCGCGGCCGGGC
>JBGSSZ010000480.1:0-13912 GCA_041736785.1 Limnoglobus sp. | reverse complement strand
GGCCGGAAAGCGGGGTGGTAAGGAAAGTGAAAGACGCGAAGTTCCGCCCTTAAGGATGAGGGCCAAGGTGATCCCACGCCCGTAACGGCCAGTGTCACGCCGGCTACAAACGCTGAAATCGTCGCTTATTTAAGGGCTAGTAACCGCCTGCTGATTGTGGTGCCCCTGGCGCTTGTACTCATTTTCAGTCTGCTCTACGCCACGTATCACAGTATTATCGATGCGCTGCGGGTCTTCACGGGCGTGCCGTTCGCGTGGGTTGGCGGGCTGATTGCGCTCTGGCTCCGCGACATGCCGTTCAGCATCTCGGCGGCGATCGGTTTTATTGCACTCTCCGGGCTGGCGGTGCTCGACGACATGATCCTCGTCTCGACGATCCGGCAGCTTCGCCGTCGCGGCCGAAGCCTGGATGCCGCAGTGGAGGAGGCCGCGATGACGCGGCTCCGGCCCGTGCTCATGACCTCGCTGGTGGCCAGTCTCGGCTTCGTGCCGATGGCCTTCAGTACCGGCATGGGTGCGGAAGTGCAGCGGCCTCTGGCGACGGTCGTCATCGGTGGCGTCATCAGTGCAATGATCATGTCACTGCTGGTGCTGCGCGTGCTCTACGTCGTCACGCAGTGGCGACCCTGGCGAACCCCGACCGCGGCATCGGAGCCGTCGGTCGATTCCGTGGATGGTCCTTCAAGGAGTCTGTGATGATGCGATGTCTGGTGTTGCTGATGCCCTTTCTGATCCTCGGCTGCGACTCATCGCAAAGCTCTGCGCCGAAGGCGAGCAGCGGGTCGGCGTCCACTGCCAAAAAGGTGGACGATCACAGCGGCTGGTGGTGCGACGAGCACGCTCTGCCCGAGGAAGTCTGCGATCTTTGCAGCAAGAAGTACCGCGAGGCCGAGAAGGCCAAAGGCAACTGGTGCGAGCACGATCGCGTCAAGAGCAGTTGCTTCAAGTGCAACCCCGCCGCGAGGGAGAAGTGGGCGAAGGAATACGAAGCCCGCTACGGCAAGAAGCCGCCGGAGCCCGAGGCGGATGGCGGCAACTAACCACGCAAGATTCCCCGCTGGCGCGACCTCCTGCGCCATCGGGGAATCTGACTCGCAATGCCGATCTGGTCAATTCACACCTCTGTGTTCGCCGAATCGCGTACAACTCACCGCAACGACGATTCCAATCCAGGAGACCGGCCATGTTCCGATTGCTGATCCTCTCTGCCGCCGTGTTGCTGTTGACTCAGCCAGGATTGGCCGCTGAGAAACCGGTGCGGGTGTTCATCCTGGCCGGGCAGTCGAACATGGAAGGCAAGGCCCCCAACTCACTGCTTGATCATCAGGCGGGCGACCCCAAGACTCAGGCGAACTTCGCCCACCTGCGTAAAGATGACAAGTGGATTGTCCGCGACGATGTGTTCATCAAGTTTCTCAAGCGGCACGGGCCGCTGACAGTCGGCTATGGCTCGAAAGACCGCACCGGTGTCGAATTGGAATTCGGCACCGCGATGGGCAATCACTTCGCCGAACCGGTGATCCTCATCAAGACCGCATGGGGCGGGCACTCGCTCTACAAGCTCTTCCGCTCGCCCTCGGCTGGCGATGCCCCGGCTGCGGTCCTCGAGAAGGAACTCCAGCAAGCCCGAGATCGCGTGACGCGGAACAACGCCAAGAACAACAAGAACGATCCACTACCGACGATGGACAGCATCCGAAAGGACTACGGCTCGTCGTACCGCAACATGATGGCGGAAGTGAAGGACGTTCTGGAAAACTCCGGCACACTATTCCCGGCTTTGAAGGGTCAGCCGCTCGAAATCACCGGATTTGTCTGGTTCCAGGGTTGGAACGATCAGTACGGCGCAGAGGGTGAGTATGAAGCCAACATGAAGCACTTCATCGCGGATGTCCGCAAGGATCTCAATGCTCCGAAACTGCCATTTGTCATCGGCGTCATGGGTCAAAACGGCTCGAAGCCAGCCACGGGTGCGATGCTCACGATCCAGCAAGCTCAACTCGCGATGAACGATGTGCAGGAGTATCAGGGGAATGTCAAAGCGATCCGCACCGATGTGCTCGTTGATCGTGCTGCGGAGGAGCTTTATCCCACCTGGCAGAAAAATGTTGAGGCCTGGAAGCTCGTCGGCGGCGACCGCGGCTACCACTACCTCGGCAGTGCGATCTGGTTCAACCGCATCGGCAAATCGATGGCCGACGCCATGATCGGGTTGCTGCCGGCACAAAAATAAGTAACGCGCCACTCTGGAGAAATCGCCATGCGTCACATACTGCTGTCGCTGCTTTACGTCGGCCTGTTCGCATTCTCGACCGCCGCCGCCGACCTGCCGACAAAACCGAACATTGTGTTTATCCTGACCGACGATCAAGGCTACGGCGATCTCTCCGTGCACGGAAATCCGATCCTCAAAACGCCGAACATGGACCGGCTTCACGCCGAGGGCGTGCGGTTCACTGACTTCCACGTCAGCCCGACCTGCGCACCGACGCGTTCGGCTCTGCTCACCGGACAGCACGAATTCAAAAACGGCGTCACGCACACCATCCTCGAACGCGAACGATTGACTCTCGATGCGACCACGCTCCCCCAGGTGCTGAAGTCCGCAGGCTACACCACCGGCATCTTCGGCAAGTGGCACCTCGGCGACGAACCCGACCACTGGCCCAGTGCACGCGGCTTCGACGAAATGTTCATTCACGGCTGCGGCGGCATCGGACAGACCTACTCCGGCAGCGGTGGCGACGCGCCCGGCAACACCTACTTCAACCCCGCCATCCTGCACAACGGCATATTCGAAAAAACAGACGGGTACTGCACTGACGTCTTTTTCAATCAGGCCACGATGTGGATCGACTCGGTCAAAGGGCAGGGGAAGCCGTTCTTCTGCTACATCCCCACCAATGCTCCGCACGGCCCGTTGCAGGTCCGCCCCGAGGATGAAGCCCGCTACAAGGACAAGGTGATGCAGGCCAACGCTGCCAAGTTCTTCGGGATGATCGCGAACATTGACGACAACATCGGCAAGCTCCTGGTCAAGCTCAAAGAGTGGGGCCTCGAAAAGGATACGCTGGTGATCTTCATGAACGACAACGGCGGTACCGCAGGCGTGCAGGTCTTTAATGCCGGCATGCGCGGACAGAAAAACAGTCCCTGGATTGGCGGCACGCGGGCCGCGTCATTCTGGCGCTGGCCCGGCACGCTGACGCCCAGCGATTGCGACAAGCTGACGGCGCACATCGACTTCTTCCCGACGCTGGCCGAACTCGCGGGCGTCAAACTCTCAGACGAAATCGTCAAACAGGTTGAGGGTCGCAGTCTGGTTCCGCTGCTGCAGAATCCGAAAGCCGAGTGGGCGGACCGCACATTGTTCACGCATATCGGTCGCTGGCCGAAAGGTGCGAAGGTGGACAACTTCAAATACTCGGGCTGCAGCGTCCGCACGCCGCGATGGCACATGGTTCGAGCCGGCAAAGGAAAATCGCAATGGGAACTGTTCGACGTCACAACTGACCCCGGTGAGAAGATCAATGTGGCCGCGGAGCATACGGATGTACTGAAGAAACTCAGCGGCGAATACGACGCGTGGTGGGCCTCGCTGCCGCCGTACCTCGTGAATGAAAACGCAGTCCAGCCGAAAGAGAACCCGTTCAAGCAACTCTACCGGAAGCAGTTCGGCAAGCCGGAGTGATCAACAAAGCCCAGCCTTGATGCGGATGTGCTCAGCTTCGCCCTGAGGATTGCCGTTTTGCCGCAGTAGACCGAGCATTCAATCGGGGCAGTACCGACTGCCGCTTTGCACATAGTTCCCTGCGGCGATACGGGAGCGTTGAATGGCACATTCCGCACTACGGTGACCAAGTGAGCCACTATGCTGACCGGTGTCACTCCTCAGGACGTTGCCATGCTACGAATCGCAATGCTGCTGACGCTGTCGCTTCCTGCCGCCGCGGAGAAGCCGAATATTGTCTTCATCCTCGCCGACGACCTCGGCTGGGCCGACTGCGGTTTCATGGGCAGCAAGATCAAGACGCCGCACCTCGACAAGCTTGCGGGGCAGGGGGCGAAGCTCGACGCCCACTATGTTCAGCCGGTCTGCAGCCCGACGCGGGCCGCGCTCATGACTGGACGCTACCCGATGCGGCACGGCCTGCAGACCGGCGTCGTGCGGCCCTGGGCACAATATGGTTTGCCCATCGACGAGCAGACTCTGCCGCAGGGCTTGAAGACTGCCGGCTACACCACTGCCATCGTCGGCAAATGGCACCTCGGACACTTCGCTCCGGAATACCTGCCCACCCGGCGTGGCTTTGATCGGCAATACGGCCACTACAACGGTGCGCTCGACTACAACACCCACATGCGCGATGGCGGCTTTGACTGGCATCGCGACGACAAAGTGAATCACGACAAAGGCTACGCCACTCATCTGATCGGCAAGGAAGCCAGCGCGATCGTGACAGACCACGACACGTCGAAGCCGCTGTTTCTCTATGTGCCGTTCAATGCAGTCCACACTCCGCATCAGGCCCCGAAGAAGTATCTCGACATGTACCCGGATTTGCAAGGCAATCGGAAGATCTACGCCGCGATGCTGACGGCTTTGGACGACGCGGTCGGACAGATCGTAGCCACAATCGATGCGAAGCAGATGCGGCAGAATACACTCTTCATCTTCAGCAGCGACAACGGTGGCCCCGCTCCCGGCCGCGTGACCGACAACGGCCCCCTCCGCGCAGGTAAGGGCACGATCTACGAGGGCGGCACCCGCGTCGTCGCCTTCGCCACCTGGGACGGCCACATCAAGCCCGGCTCCACCATCACCGAGCCGATGCACGTGGTGGACTGGTACCCGACTTTGCTCGGCCTCGCGGGTGCCAAGATCGAGCAGAAGCTGCCGCTCGATGGCAAGGACGTGCTGCCAACGCTGACGCAGGGCAAGCCATCGCCGCACGAGAGCATCCTGATCAACACTGCTCCGAACGGCGGGGCGATACGGGTCGGCGACTGGAAGTTGGTGGTCCACACAGGTGCCACAGACCCGGAAGTGCCTGAGAAAAAAGTCAAGAAGTCGAAATCGGTCGAGCTTTACAACCTGAATGAGGATCTGTCGGAGAAGACAAATTTGGCCGGGATGCACCCGACCAAGGTGAAGGAGTTGCAGTCGTTGCTCGACGGTTATGCGAAGCAGGCGGTGCCGCCGAAGAACAAGCCGAAGCCGAAGGACTTCGTGTCACCGAAGGTGTGGGGCGAGCAACCGTAGGCCAGTTGTGGGCCACACATCCGAGACGATGCAGCGGACGAAGGTACGGAGCCTCATAGCGACGCGGACCCTGGCGGATGCCTCTCTGCCTTGTACGTATCTCACACGGCAAAATGTTGATCTTGCAGAGAGAGTGTTTGCAGTGATTCGATTACAGGAGCATCCATCTTGGACACAGTCAACCTTGGCCGTACGGGAACCAAAGTCTCGCGGATTGCACTCGGATGCATGACCTATGGCAGCCCGGTGTGGCGGCCATGGGTGCTCGACGAAGCTGCCAGTCTGCCGTTCTACCGCCAAGCCTGGGAGAATGGCATCAACTTCTTCGACACCGCCGACATCTATTCCGACGGCGTCAGCGAAGAGGTGCTCGGGAGAGCTTTGAGGACACTCGCGATCCCGCGACAGCAGGTGGTGATCGCTACGAAACTCTTTCTCCCGATGGGGCCGAGCAGCAACGAACGCGGACTGTCCGCCAAGCACATTAAACACGCCGTCGATGCCAGCCTGAAGCGGCTGCAACTCGACTACGTGGATCTCTATCAGATCCACCGCTATGACGCGACCACGCCGGTTGAAGAGACGCTGTCGGCCCTGGATGCTCTGGTTCGAAGCGGCAAGGTTCTGCACCTCGGCGCGTCGAGCATGTTCGCCTGGCAGTTGGCCAGAATGCTGCACGCATCCGAACGTCTCGGCTTGGCGAAGTTCGTCACCATGCAGAATCATTGGAACTTGGTCTACCGCGAGGAGGAGCGTGAAGTGAATCCGATGTGCTGCGACCATGGCCTCGGGTTGCTGCCGTGGAGCCCTCTGGCTCGCGGATTCCTGACCGCCCCGCGTCGCGGCAAGGAGGACACGCATCGCTCACAGACCGACGACTTCGCTCACAAGCTTTACTATCAGCCATCGGACTATGAGGTCGTGGACCGCGTGACCGAGGTGGCCAAGGTCCGCGGCGTCTCCAACGCACAGGTGGCTCTGGCCTGGCTGTTGCATCAGCCGGGCGTGACGGCCCCAATCATTGGTGCCAGCAAGCCGCACCACCTCACGGATGCGATCGCTGCGACGACGCTGAAGCTAGACGCGGAGGAGTTGAAATCACTGGAATCGCCATACCAGCCGCACCAGATCCTGGGACATACTTGAAATGACGATCCTGTTCCTGCATGGCTGGAACTCGGTGCCCGGCGGCGTGAAGCCGACCTTCCTCCGCGAGTACGGGCACACGGTCATCAATCCGGCCCTCGATGACGACGACTTCGCCGCTGCGGTTGCTACGGCTCAGGCTGCTTTCGACGAGCATCAGCCACTGGTTGTCGTCGGCAGTTCGCGTGGCGGTGCGGTCGCCATGAACATCGACAGCGGTGCAGCACGTCTGGTGCTCCTCTGCCCCGCATGGCGGAAGTACGGCACGACTCAGAGCGTGAAGCCATGCACTGTGATCCTGCACAGCCGAGCCGACGATATCATCTCGTTCGCGGACAGCGAAGCGTTGGCCCGCGTCAGTGGAGCGAAACTGATTGAGGTCGGCACGGATCACCGACTGGCTGATCCCGAACCCCTCGCAGCCATGATGGCGGCATTGACGCTCGACGGAGTGAGTGGCATCAGCAGCAGTAAGACTGAGCCGCCCCAGTCGAGAACCGGCTGATCGCGGTGTTCGGGCGCGACGATCTGGTCGCAGATGTGCATTCGGATCGGTCGGAGAATCATACGACTGCAGAGTTCGTGGTGTGTATGCTGACGTAACCCCGGGAGTACAATAATGACGACTCGTGTTCCTCATGCTCTTTTGGCATTGCGATCTGTTGCAGTTTGCTCGCTGACGCTCGGCCTTGGCATGGTGCTGCTGACCGGGAACACAGTGAGGGCGGCCGACAAGCCGGTAAAGGTGTTCATCCTCGCCGGGCAGTCGAACATGCAAGGGCATGGGTTCGTCCAAGCCGACCCGAAGCGGAACGGCGGGAAAGGAAGCTTGGAAAACCTCGTGAAGGAGCCCGCCACCGCGAGCAATTACAAGCACCTGCTGGGTAAAAATGGGACATGGGCTGTGCGAGAGGATGTATGGATTCACTACCTCGATCGCAAGGGCAAGCTCACGGCGGGCTTCGGCGCCAAAGAGGACCGCATCGGGCCGGAACTCGGCTTTGGCCACGTCGTCGGTGACGCATACGAGGAACCCGTCCTGCTCATCAAGCTGGCGTGGGGCGGGAAGAGTCTGGGCAAGGACTTCCGCCCACCCAGCGCGGGCGGGGTGGTCGGCCCATACTACAACGAGATCGTTACACGGACGAAAAACGTCCTGCGCAACCTGCAGACGGAGTTCCCCGAGATTGGAGACCGCGGTTACGAACTCATCGGGCTCGGCTGGCATCAGGGATGGAACGACCGGGTGAATCAGGCTTTCAACGATGAGTACGAGTCGAATATGGTCCACTTCATCCGCGACATCCGCAAGGATCTTGGAGCGGCAAAGCTGCCTGTGGTGATTGCCGAGACCGGGATGGAAGGCAACAACGACAAGCACCCGCGGGCACTCTCCCTGATGAAGGCCCAGGCGGCGGTGGCAGAGCACAAGGAATTCAAAGGGAACGTGGCGTTTGTCGGCACCAAGGACTTCTGGCGAGAGAAAACGGTTTCACCGAGCGGGCAGGGCTATCACTGGAATACCAATGCGGAGACATACTACCTCATTGGCGACGCGATGGGGACTGCGATGCTGAAACTATGCGGGGTGAAGCCCGCGAAGTAGCTGTTGACAAGTCACGTTGGGAGTCCTTCGAATGTTGATACTTTCGCGCCATATCACGATAGGCATTGCGCTCTTTTCGCTGTGCTGTTTTTCCCTGCGTGCTGAGGACAGGACGCCCCAAAAGGCAGAGATGGCCGGCTACCTGCTTGTGCCCCATGAGAAAGTTGATGCGAAGTACAACGCCGGTTTTTCTCTGTATGTTGCGGCTTGGCCGCTGCTGAAGAACTACCCGGGGCAGGAGTTTCAGAGCGGGCTGTTTGGCACTTGGATGTTTGCCCAAAACGAAGGCAAGAGACCGAAAGACCAGTACTCCGATATTGAAGGGGGACTGGGATGGTGGCGCGACACGCGATTCGCCACTGAGACGCCGAAGTTCATCATGGGTGGTGTGGCGTTGAACTTCAGCGAGTGGGCCAATGGTCCGGGAGCGGGCAAAGGTCGCGATTGGGACAAACCCAAGGGGCACTACGCCGTGGCCCAACTCAGCCCGTGGGTCCTGTGGCCACCGGACGGGCTCAACCTGAAGCCGGGCATGAGCGGGGAACTGTTCGGTTATGGCTACTTGCCACTGCCATTGACTGTGCCCAAGACGACCACGTCGGGCAAGGATGTGCCGACGGGAAATCAGTGTTGGACGCTTTTTCTCAACACAGGCAATTTCAAAGGTCCTGTGGCTTTCTTCACGCCGTATTTCTGGTCGCGCCCGACCGTCGATAACCCCAAGCTGAGCGGACTGTTTCTCGACGCCCGGCCGTCGGAGCCGAACAAAGCGCTGCAGATGGAAACCCAGCACATTCCCGCGTATGTGTCCACGGATGCGAAGGGAGACACATACGCCCGCGTCGCACCCGTGCAATTCCCGGGCAAAGCCGATGCGGATTCCCCGCTGGTGCATAGCATCACTGCATACAGTCGGGCTGCACTGTGGGACGGAGTTCAGACCTGGTTCGATGGCGGGAATGCCGTTTCGGGAGTGATCGACGCGAATGCCGCCGGCGTTCACACTTTCAACGGAAAGGGGGGTGCCACCTGGCGGTTGTACCGGCGGAACACACCCCGTGACAGCAGGGTGCCGGTCGCCTGGAATGCATTCGCGACTCCCGTCGCACTGAATGAAACCACCTACGGCTATCAATGGAAGAGGGAGTTGGTGACGAAACCGGCCACGGCGGCGGGGTCGATCATCACCCTTCCCGAGTATTATCGCCTGGAGAAGGATCGCAAGGACAAGGAACAGTGGGTCGTCGTCAACCCGCGGGACGTGCCCGCTGAGACCGGCTTGGCCAAAGTGACATTCCCACGACCGCGGAAAGCATCGTCGAAGCCGTATGTCACTCCCGATGCGGCAGACAGTCGCTGGAAGAAACCGGGTCCGGTGGCGGGCCCATTCCAGAGCAAACTGGGCGATGGTAGCGTGGTGACTTACTACTGGTATCGATTCGCGGACCAGCCTGCCTTACTCAATGCGGACTTGACCGATGCCGAGCGTGAGAGACTGCAGAAGCGAGTTGAGATGCTGCACACTCACTGGACAAAAGACCGCGAGTATCTTCCACCTCCGAAGGTCGGCACGCTCGCGGACCTCGATCCGGCAGTGATCGTGACGCCACCCCAAGGCTTGGAAATCGGCTATGTGCCCATTGTCACGCGACAAGCGAGTCCGTGATCACAGAATGCAACCTCGGAGCGGTCATAAGATGCGGATTGCGAGAATCTTCGCCCACCGTGTGGAGTTGCCGCTGCGGGAGGCGAGTTACAAGTGGTCGGGTGGGAAATCCGTCGCGATCTTCGACAGTACGATCGTTGGCGTGGAGACCGATACGGGGCTCATCGGCTACGGTGAAGTCTGCCCGCTCGGGCCGTTCTACCTCCCGGCCTATGCAGACGGGGTGCGGGCGGGTTTACGCGAACTGGCACCGCAACTGCTCGGTTGGAATCCGCTGGAGACCGCCAAGCTCAATCACCGCATGGACGCGGTTCTGAAGGGACACGCCTACGTCAAGAGCGGCATCGACATTGCCTGTTGGGATCTTCTCGGTCAAGCAACCGGGTTGCCAGTCTGTGTGTTGCTCGGCGGCCGTTATGGTGAGGGCGTCCGTTTGTATCGAGCCATCTCGCAGGAGTCCCCGGAGCGGATGGCTGCCAGCGTCGCCGCGTATCGGGCGGACGGGTACACGCGATTCCAACTCAAGGTGGGCGGAGACCCCGACCTGGACATCGAGCGTATCCGTCAGGTGCGAGCGATCCTCCTACCGGGCGACCGACTGGTCGCCGATGCCAACACCGGTTGGGTCCAGCATGAAGCGATGCGGGTCGCCCGTGCCGTACGGGATCTGGATGTCTACATCGAGCAACCCTGTCTGACGTATGAAGAGTGCCTATCGGTGCGGCGACGCTCAGAACTGCCGTTTGTCCTCGACGAGAGCATCGACGGTCTCGATGTGCTCCTGCGGTCGAAAACCGATCTTGCGATGGATGTCGTGAACTTGAAAATCAGCAAGCTCGGCGGACTGACCAAAACGAAGCAAGTCCGCGATCTGTGCGTTACGATGGGCATCGCTATGACGCTCGAGGACAGTTGGGGCGGTGACATCACGACGGCAGCAATCGCACATCTGGCCCACAGCACGCCAGAAGAGTTCCGATTCACCAGTACTGATTTCAACAGCTACGTCACCGTCAGCACGGCGAGCGGAGCACCGCAGCGTCACAATGGCTTTATGCAGGCCTCGACCGACCCGGGCTTGGGAATCACGCCGCGGTTCGAAACCCTCGGCCCACGCGTCGTCGAGGTCTTCTGATCAGCACGGCATGTACTCCTCGATCGTAACACTTGTGAAAGACACCATGACGCGTGAGTCCATGTCAAGCGCGAGATTTATCTTCATGATCGGAGTGTTGGTCGGTGCGTGTTGCATGGTCCACGCCGATCAGCGCTTCGATGACATGTTCGATTGTGGACGCGAGGAAGGGCAACCGAACGCCTCTGAGTCCGCGCCCGCCCACGAAAAACGAAAGGTGCGCGGATGGACGGTGCATGTGAGTCGCGAGCTTCTTGCGAGCGAGCCAAAGCTCACAGCGAAGGCTCTCAAATTGCTCGATCGGCAACTGGAAGAAATCACGAAGGTCGTGCCGAAGCAGGCCGTGCTCAAGTTGCAGGAAGTGCCACTCTATTTTATGCCTGAGTATCCAGGGACTCGACCGATTGCCGAGTACCATCCCGGTGCAGACTGGCTTCGCAAGAATGGTCGCGACCCAGCTATGGCGCAAGCCGTCGAATTCACCAACATCCGGATTTTCGAAGCTGAGTCGAATCGGATGCCGAATGTCTCGCTACACGAACTCGCCCATGCTTACCACGACCGCGTGGTGCCGAACGGTTTCGCCAACCAGAAGATTCAAGCAGCATTCGCTCGTGCCAAAGAGTCCGGACGTTACAACAAGGTTGAGCGTCACCACGGAAATGGGAAGTCGAATACATTCGAGAAGGCCTACGCGATCACAAACGCGATGGAGTACTTCTCGGAGTCAACTGAGGCATACTTCTCACGTAACGATTACTTCCCGTTCACTCGCGAGGAACTGAAGAAACATGATCCGGACATGTTCGATATCCTGGGTGAACTGTGGAAACCTGCGCCAGCCGCAGCTTCGGCTACCCTGACAGAACACTTGACGAAGGAGTCTGTCAGTGATCTGGCGAAAGCGGCCCGCGAACAGGGCGATGCGGGCCGGGGTGCGGTCCTGTTCTTTCAACCGTTCCTGACGTGCTCCAAATGTCACGATTCTGATGCGGGCACCAAACTCGGGCCGGACATCGCCCAAGCCGGAAAGGAGGCCACAGCGGAGCATCTCATCGAGTCCGTGCTCGCGCCGTCGAAAGTCCTGAAGAAAGGTTACGAGCCCCATACTCTGATCACGATCGACGGACGGACCATCACTGGGTTACTCGTCGAAGGTAAGAGCGGCACGCTCACAATTCTCGACCCTGCCGGCGGCAAGCGCGTCACAGTTCGTGAGGACGATGTGGACAAGCGGACCGTAGGCACTCAGTCGCTGATGCCCGACGGGCTTGTGAACATGCTCTCCGACCGTCAGCAGTTTTTGGATCTGGCAAAGTACCTGATCGAAGTCGCTGAGGGCGGCCCGAAGCGTGCGAGGGAATTACGGCCTACCCAGACCGCGTTCAGCGTACCGGAGTACGAGAAAGACATCGACCATGCCGGCCTGATCCGCTCGCTCAACAGCCAAGCCGTGAATCGGGGCGAGGCGATCTACACCCGTGTGTGCGCGAACTGTCATGGCACGCTGGATCAGCCCGGATCGCTGCCCACTTCTCCGCGATTCGCCACGCATACCTTCAAGAACGGCAGCGATCCGTACAGCCTGTACCAGACGCTGACCCGCGGCTACAACCAGATGACGCCGCAGACGTGGATGGTGCCGTCGCAGAAGTACGACGTCATTCACTACCTCCGCGAGACGTACCTGCGTCCGCATAACCCGACGCAACTCGCGACCGTCGATGCGGCGTATCTCGCGCGACTGCCCAAGGGGAACACACGCGGGCCGGAGCCGAGCAAAATCGAACCCTGGTCGGCCATGGACTACGGCCCGAGCCTGACACACACCTACGAGGTTCCGGGAAGCTCGCACAACTTTGCGTACAAAGGGATTGCGATGCGACTCGATCCGGGAGCAGGTGGCGTGTCGCGGGGACGGCACTGGATGGTCTTTGACACCGACACGTTGCGAGTCGCAGCGGCATGGAGTGCGAGCGACCAAGGGGAGAATTTTATCGACTGGCGCGGAATTCAATTCAACGGCGAGCATCAGATTCATCCGCGAGTCGTTGGGTCGATCGCGTATACAAACGCAACGGGACCGGGCTGGGCGAGCCCAGCGAGTCACTCATTCGTTGATGATCAACGTGTCAAGGGCCGCGACGGTCGGCGTTACGGGCCGTTGCCTCGCGAGTGGGGAAAGTTTCGTGGCATGTATCACCACGGTCAGCAAGTCGTGCTGTCGTATTCGATCGGCAACACCGATGTGCTCGAATCGCCGCGAGTGTTGATCGATGACGAATCGTCCGCGGCGCCGGCGTTCTTGCGCACGTTCAACATCGGTCCTCGCGATCGCGATCTCGTGTTACAGATTGCCGACCATCCCGGTGCCGAAAACGCGGTCGCCGAACTCGCCACAGTGCGGCGTTCGGCGCCGATGCCCGGGGCCTGGCAAGTTCGGCTGCAAAGCCCCATGTCGAGTCCCGCGGAAGACAAAAATGGTGATCTTCCCTTCGCGTTGGATGGCAACACCTATCTCGAAGTCCCCAACGGCGACGCTTTTGATTTGACGTCGCAAGATTTCACGATCGCTGCACGGCTGAAGACAACGGTTGGCGGAACCATCTTCTCGGTCGCGCAGCCGGGAGCGCAATGGACTCCCGACGGACAGACGTTGTTCGTCAGCGAGGGGCGACTGGGCTTCGATATCGGTTGGGTCGGAGCCGTCGTGGGCAAGTCGAAGATCAACGACGGGCAGTGGCACAACATCGCGATGACTTGGCAGCAGTCCGATCGCCGCGTGAGGTTGTACGTCGATGGTCGGCTCGATGGCCAAGGGACGTTGGCCGCGAACCGCAAGTTGCCCAACAGCGTCGCGAGGATCGGCTTCACGTCATCAAACTTCCCGCAACCGGAATCTTTCTTTCAAGGAAAACTCAGTGAGGTTCGGTTCTATCAACGTCGCTTGCCGGAGGGCTTGGACGAGTTTATCGAACCAAAAACAGCGGACGAGACATTGCTCGCACGATGGTTGCCCGGGGTGGCAGACGCCGCCCGCGTGCCCTCGGATTCAGCCCCAAACCGCGTATGTCACGACACGACTGGACACAGATC